>JAIEDJ010000251.1 GCA_029068025.1 Oscillospiraceae bacterium
GCTTTGTCTGATTTGCTCGGTATGACGGTCGATATCTCCGTTCCTATGCCGTACATCATTGAAAACACGCGGTTTGGTGATTTGTGCGAAAAAGAGCCCGATGAGACTGTAGTTGCGGTAACGTTCAACCTTACCGTTGACGGAGTTATGGAAAGTGAGTTCATGTCGGTTCTTTCTCTGGATCTTGCCAAGACGCTCTCCGGGAAGATGATCGAAAAGTTCTCGTCATCCGACGAAGCGGAAGGCGAAGCGGCTCCCGCAGAGACATCTGCTTCAGCAGCTCCGTCATCACCTGCGCCCGCAGCGTCTGTGCAGGCGCCTATGCCGCAGCAACAAATGCCGATGGGAGATGTGTCGCAAATGCCGCAGCAAATGCCTATGTATCAGATGCCGCCTCAGGGCGCATACGGATACCCGAACCAGTATACTGCATACGGGGCATATCCGCCTCCCCCTCCGCCTCCCGTAAACATTCAGAATGCGCAGCTTCACCAGTTTGACGCGATGGATTTTGGGATCCCTGCAGATCAGAAGGATAACCTCAAGCTTCTGATGGGAGTTCCGCTTGAGATCAGCGTTGAGATCGGCACCGCAAAGCGCAAGGTCAAGGATATTCTTGAGTTTACGCAGGGCACGATCATTGAGCTTGAGCGCCAGGCGGGCGCGCCGGTCGATATCGTTGTAAACGGCAACCTTATAGCGCGCGGCGATGTGGTGGTTATTGATGATAACTTTGCCGTAAGAATTACCGAGATCGTTAAGTCCAAGTTTATGGACAGTCTCGGCAAGGAATAAAGAAATTTCAAACCCTTTAAATAATTCATCAAGGAGAGAAGATAATGGACAAGAAGATTTTACTGGTGGATGACGCGGCATTTATGAGAATGCTCATCAAGGATACGCTGACCAAAAACGGTTATACAAATATCCTTGAAGCTGCTGACGGCGCTATTGCTTGTGAGGTTTACACAGCTGAAAAGCCCGATCTGGTAATAATGGATATCACCATGCCGAACAAGACCGGCATTGACGCGCTCAAGGATATCAAGGCGGGCGATCCCATGGCTAAGGTAGTTATGTGCTCTGCAATGGGTCAGGAAGCTATGGTTGTCGAGGCTATCAAGCTCGGAGCATTAGACTTCATCGTAAAGCCCTTCAAGCCGGACAGAATTCTCCAGACCGTAAAAAAAGTTCTCGGCTGATTTTCTGTATACTACACAGGCGGGGAACACTTCCCGCCTTTTGGCGTTTTATATAATTCAAAGGAGGCACGGGCGCTTGCAGTATTTTCAGATGATCATGGCGCTTGTTGGCGTTCTGGCGCTGGTTTTCCTCCTCTTTTGGATAATGAAGAAATTCAATATGAGAACCTCGCTGTATAACAGCAAAAATATGAAGATACTCGAGAGGATCAATCTCGGGCCCGATAAGATGCTGCTGCTTGTCAGCATTTGCGGAAAATGTATGGTGCTTGGTGTAACTACGAGCCATACTGAAAAGATCTGCGATCTGGAGCAGAGTGAGGAGGAGCTTACCGCCATGACAACGGAGGGCAATCCGTCGTTTATGGAGAGCTTCAAGACCGTGATGGGCAACTTCAAAAAGAAAAAGTAACGGAGGTTCAAGTCTTGCTTAAACGTTTAACAGAAACGGATAAAAAGCTTGTGCTGAGATTTGCCGTTTCGCTTTTTCTGACGATATTTCTGTCGTTTGTGCTGGTCGGAATGACCTCGTATGCGGCAAGCACTCCGTCATCAAGTACGAGCAGCTCCGCTGATTCGGGCAGTGATTCAAGCACATCCGGCGGAGATTACAGACCGGGCGACTATGTAGACAAGCCCGCCGAAGGAACGGGCACCGATCCGGGATCGTCGCTTTTGCAGCAGATAGTCGGTGTTGACGCGTCGCAGCCGTTGGAGATAATCATTCTCCTGACGCTGATCGCGCTTTTGCCGTCTATGCTGATAATGATGACCTGCTTTGCGCGTATCGTCATTGTGCTGGGATTTCTGCGAAGCGCCATGCAGACGCAGAATACGCCGCCGAATATGGTGCTGACAGGTCTTGCGCTGTTTCTGACAATATTCATAATGGCTCCTGTGTTCGTTGAGATCAACGACGTCGCGTATCAGCCGTATGCAAATGAGCAGATAACGACGGGGGAGGCGCTTGAACGCGCGTCTGTGCCGCTGAAGCGTTTCATGCTCAAGCAAACGACCAACGATGATCTGCAGTTCTTTGTGGATCTGTCCAAAACGGACGTTCCCGAGGGCGGAATGACCGACGAATACAAGGAAAATGAGCTTTCTTTGACAGTCATTATCCCGTCGTTTATGATCAGCGAGCTCAAGCGGGCGTTCCAGATGGGATTTATGATATTCCTGCCGTTTTTGATCATAGATATCGTTGTCGGCAGTACGCTGATGTCAATGGGTATGATGATGCTGCCGCCCGCGATGATATCGATGCCGTTCAAGATACTGGTATTTGTGCTGGCTGACGGATGGACCTTGCTGATAAATTCCATTGTTGTGAGCTACAACTTGTAGCGGTGCCCATGATGTAATTAAGCACTCTTAAGGG
>JAIEDJ010000252.1 GCA_029068025.1 Oscillospiraceae bacterium
TCTCGTGGGCTCGGAGATGTGTATAATCAGACAGGTATAGCGGTGGCTTTCCTGGTTTTGCTCTGGCTGCTTATTAATGTGCGCAAAAATATCTCTCCCGCGCTGTTTATGAGGAGGGTTACTTCGGTGACGATTTTGTGCTCGCTGGTGCTGGGGTATTATTTCCTCGGCTACGGGCGCATTATCAACGGAAACGGAGCAACTTATCAGCGTATGGTCAACGCGGAATTTGAGATAGACGATCCCGAATTCTACAGAATAGAAGGTCTCAACGAGACCAATAATGTAAATATGCTGTGGGGGATGAGCTCGCTTAAGAGCTTTACCAGCATTATCCCGGGGTCTACCTTTGAACTGTATGACCTTCTGGGGATCACCCGCACGGTTAATTCCGCGCCGGAAAACAACCGCTACGCGTTCCGCGCGCTTGCGAGAGTAAAGTATATAATGATCCCGAAAAGTATGAGACAGAGCACGCGGGAGAGCGCTTTGAGCGATCTTATGATATACGAATATATGGAGACCCAAGGCGAATACGATATTTACAAGACCGATTACGCGCTGCCGATGGGGTTCTCGTATGACACTTATCTTGCCGTTGATGACGTTAAGAGCAACAAGCGCGTGGATAACCTTCTTGTCAGGGCGGCGGTTCTCACGGATGAGCAGATCGAGAAATATTCGGATATTCTGGAGCCCGAGGACGTGACCCTGACGGGAGTTATAAACATACTCAGATTTAAGATGGACGCGGCAAAGCGCATTGCGGGCGGTGTTTCGGACTTCGCGGTCAACAATAGCGGCTTTACCGCTTCTTCAAACTATGAGTCGGAGAAGCTGGTCGTATTCAGCGTTCCGTACTGCAAGGGCTGGTCGGCGACAGTCAACGGAAACGCCGTTGAGGTCGACAAGATAAACGGAGGACTTTGCGGGATCCGTGTTCCCGCAGGTGAGGCAAGTATCGTGTTCACATACGAAACACCCGGGCTTAAATACGGAATTTACGCGAGCGTTATCGGAATAGTGCTGCTGGGCGCGTATATGCTGATATTGTATGTTGTTCTTCATAAGAGACCGACTCCGTATGTTCATCTTTATGACATCGATCAGCACGATGGAGTGTTGGCGCACAGATCCTATGTGCGGCAGATCTCCGAGCAGATATACGGCGCTTCCGAGCTTGGAGGAAGACCTCCGGAGCAGCTTCGTATGATGGATCTTCCGAAGCTCAAGGAGGAGCTTTCGGAAGAGGATCGGAATGAATTCCCTATCAGCGCGGAAGATGACGAAAAAGAGAGGTAACGACATATGTATTCGGTGGAAAAGCAGATATCAAGCGAGCAGAAGTTTGACGGGAAGATCGTGAAGCTGTTTGTGGATAAGGCACAGCTTGAGAACGGAGATATAGTGACCCGCGAGGTGATAAAGCACCCCGGCGGTGTGTGCGTCGTGCCGCTTGATGACGACAACAACGTGATACTTGTACGGCAGTTCCGTTATCCGCACGGGTGTGCGCTGCTGGAGGTGCCCGCGGGAAAGCTGGAATACGGCGAGGATCCCGAAAAGTGCGGTCTGAGGGAGCTTAAGGAAGAGACGGGCTGCACCTGCGACAGCTTTGTGTCTCTGGGACGGCTGCTGCCGACTCCCGCTTATGATACCGAGATAACGTATATGTATCTCGCGCGGGGACTGCACAGCGGCGAACAGAAGCTGGACGAGGACGAATTTCTCGAGGTAGAAAAAATACCGCTTGAAAAAGCGGCAGAAATGATAATGAACAATGAGATCGACGACGCGAAAACGCAGATCGCGATCCTGAAAACAGTTATGCTGCTGAATAAGGATCACTGAATATACGTCTGATAGGCATCGAGTATTTTTTCTTCGATCTCTTCGCGGACGTTGGACGATATCGGATGGATGATGTCGCGGAAGATACCGCTGTCCTCGCGGCGGCTGGGCATTGCCACAAACATCCGCTCGTCTCCCTGGACGAGTTTGATATCGTGGATCGCGATAGCGTTGTCGATGGTGATGGATACCACGGCGCGAAGCCGTCCGTCGTGCATTGTTTTTCTGATTTTAATGTCACTGATTTCCATGTTTGACCTCCGTTGATGTTGATTTCAATTCTATTTTGAGATGTTTTCCATAAAATATTCATATCAAAAAAGCAATTTGCGAATCGCGCAAACCTCCGCGTCTTCGGCGCTCCGGCTTGCGCTAGCCGAGCGTCGCGGCAGGCTGTGCTCCGCTCATCCTGCCGCGCCACTCGCTTTCGCAAATTGCCTGCTCGTTTAAAACGTTGATCTTGGCTTAGTAGCTTATGCACAAGTTTGGATCGTGGTTCTTGGCTTAAGGACAAATTCATTGTCAACATAATATAAAAACGCAGAAAGTCGCTTACGCCGGGATCAACGTTATAAAAACGCAGTCAAGGCTGCTGCGCCAAGATCAACGTGTTAGTCGGTCAGTGAATTTCAAAAAGGTCGAAATTTTAATTTCGACCGGTTCTCAATTGACGGCTAAGCGGAGCGCCAAAGGCGCGGAG
>JAIEDJ010000253.1 GCA_029068025.1 Oscillospiraceae bacterium
GCCTTCAACATAGACGATCTTTACACAAATCGCAGGCTCGAGATTATCATAATTAAGATCCTCGACTTTAACAACGTCTACCTTCGGCGTCGTTATCCAAACCTTTGCATTAAGAAGCTCAGAGACCGAGGTTGCAGAGGAACCCATACTGATGTTCAGTATCTCGCCTACCGCGTCAATCTCATATGAGCTGAACTCAATGTTTTCGTCATTAGCCATCTGCTCTTTTACCTCAACTCTCTATAAAATTTTCCACCATAACCGCTTTCTTCTTGTTATATGTACCGAGCTTGCCGTCGCACCAAAGCTTGTCGCCCACATATATGTTTATATTCTCGGTGATCTTCTTATCCAGTGGAATAACGTCATTTATCTGAAGCGTCAGCACCTCGTAAAGATCAAGGTTGATGCGCCCCAATACCGCTTTGACATCAAGCGCTGTCGTGCTTATGCCGCTCATGATATTGTCACGGCGTTCCTGCTCACGCGCGGTATCGGTCTTCCTGCCGGAGCGTGTATATCTCGGAATGAATTTGCCCATGATCTCATCGAGATTGATAGCGGGGATACATACCGATATAATGGAACGCTGGCTGTTGATCTCTACCTCAAGAGCAACGATGATGACCGTGTCCTCGTGACCGATCGTCTGAACGACTCTCGAATTAGTCTCAATACCGATAAGTCTCGGCTCAAGATCTATATGAGTCAGCCACGGCTCCTTAAGCAATTCCGCAAAGGATCTCATAACGTCCGACATTATCGTCGTTTCGATATCCGTAAAATCACGGTTCGTATCGGAATATTCGCCCTTGCCTCCCAGCAGTCTGTCGATCATGGTGTAGGTAATAGCGTTCGAGACCTGAACGATAACATCCGTCTCACTGATCTCGTCGTTCTTAATGCCGAGATCCACCATTCCCATCACAACATAGTCGGGAAGAGCGTTGTTAAACTCGTTGTATCGCTGCTCCTCAATATTTACAAGGGAGACCCTGCAATACAATCTGAGCATACCTGTCAGATATGACGAAAGCAGTCGCGCATAGTTCTCAAAAATGCTCTCAAGAACCTTGATCTGCTCCTTTGTAAACTTCTTGGGAGCGCGGAAGTCGTACTCCTTTACCTTGACCTCCTCGGTCTTGGTAACTATGGGTTCGGCTCCGGCTGCAACGCTTTTGAGCATCTCATCTATTTGTGCCTGCGTTAATACATCAGCCAAGCTTTATCGCCTCCAGATGATTTTTTATCCGATCACTTATCGGCTGAACTGTCCTCAACTTCGATCTTAAATGTGTCAAGATCAATCGAACCCGGCCTGTAAGTGCCGCCTGAAATTCCGGAATCGGAGAAATCCTTCTCAATTTGGTCAATTATCTTATCTGCCGAGCCGTCGGGCAGCGTAGTGGGATCAACCTTGTCTCCACCCAGAACATCGTACTTGTCGTTCTTTATGTTGAATTCATGCTCAAGCAGATCCTTGATTACCTCCGGATCGCTGAGATCGAGTTCTTCATTATTTCGGGTGATGATCAGCTCTACGCGCCTGTTCTGGCGTTTGCCGTCGGCGGTGTCGTTGTCAGCGACCGGCTTGTTGGGACCGTAGCCGTGGCACACATATTTTTCCTCATCGACGGTATTTTTAGTGCCGAGGTACGCACGAACGCTTACAGCTCTCATCGAAGAAAGCATATACACATCCATCGTCGGATTCGGAACATACGCAGTATGACCCGCAACGATCACATTCCGAATGGATCTGTTGACAGCCTTCAGCGCTGGGATGAATCCGTCGAGCATCTGCCTGCCCTCTGCCTTCAGTCTATAGCTGTCCCCGTCAAAGAACACGTTGTCCTGGAATCTTATTGTAATAGTAGTCGCGCCCTGTTCTATTGACACAGACTCACCCAACTGGTTTTCGGCGATATAATCGGAAAGATACTGATACAACTCATCATAGCTTTGCGGCAATTCACCCTCACCGCCCTGACTGCCGGGATCGTCGGAATTGCCGTCACCTTCCACGGGGTTGTCAACACTGGGCTTAGCAACAACCGTATTGACATATCTTCCATTTACTCTGAATGCCTGGAAAACGTACTGTATCTTGGTCTCGTCCATGTTTGAACAAGCAAACAAAAGTACGAAGAACGTCAGCAGCAGCGTAACCATGTCTGCATAGGTGTTCAGCCATTCACCGGTGTTTTCTTCTGATTTTTTGGGTGGTAATTTAGCCATAACAAGCACTCCTCTCTTCCAAGGATACAATCATATATTCTATTATACCACAACCGTTTCTAAATTGCAAATACTTTTTTTGGATTTTTTACAAAAAACCAATTTATTATGTAATTTTCACAAATAAAACGGTATTTTACAGTGCAGGATTTACTTTTTGTCAGCAGTGTGCTTGCTCTTGGGAAGCATGAACTCAAGTTTCTCTTGAATATATCTCGGATTTGAGCCGCCCGCGATCGCAAGCACGCCCTCCTCGATGATCTGCATGCACAAAAGCTCGTCCTCGTGAAGATTCTTCAGAGCCATAGCCAGCGGCGCAAATACGACGTTCGCAAACAGCGAGCCGTAGAACGTCGTGATAAGAGCGACCGCCATACCGCCGGTAAGCGCTGAGGTATCGCCGCTCGACAGATCCAGACCGTTAAGCATGTTGATAAGTCCGACCAGCGTACCCAACATACCGAATGCGGGGAATATACCGACGCCCTTCTCGAAGAACGCGCGTCCCTGTTCGTGACGCTCACACATGAACATGATCGTGTCGTCCAGCATTCCGCGAACCTTCTCGGGATCGTTCGCGTCAACGATCATCATAAGAGAGGACTTCATAAACGGATCTGAGCACTGGTTCGCGCTCTCTTCAAGCGCCAGCAGACCTCTTGTACGAGCTACCTGCGCATAGTCAACGATCTCCGCTATGTACTTTGTAGGATCGTACTTCTTGGGCGTAAACGCCATTTTAAAGCGCTTGCCCAAACTCGCGTGATACGACATCGGGAAGGACGCGACCAGACATCCTATGGTACCGCCGACAGTGATGAGCAGCGACTGAATGTCGACGAAGTTCATCATTTTGTCCATGCTTACGCTCATAGTTTCCATATCGAAAATGATACCGAATACTACAAGTCCGAAAGACAGAACCCAACCTATAATAAGCGATAAATTCAAGATAAATCCCTCACTTTTGTGATATTCACAATTATTTTTTTCGGGGAGCCCCGCGAAGCTTTATGTCAAAGGCTCATTTTTTCTGTGAGCGCGCAGGCGCGCCTGTCTTTTAAGCCTGGTGTTTTCATAGATCTTGTTTTGCAGCTCATCCATGCTTTCCCGCACGATGTAACTGTGTCCGTTTTCAAGTACGATGACCGTATCCGGAGTTGAGTTCACCGTTTCGATAAGCTCCTCATTGAGCATAAAGGTTTTGCCGTCAAGCTTAGTTAAAAAAATCATAACGACCTCAAGCCCGGCTGTACGCCGCGGGAGCGGATATGCCCCGCACCCGCGGCACTGCCGTCATTTCAAAAATCCAAAACTATCTTACATTATCTCTTCAGCGAAAGAAGCTCTTCCAGCATGGTATCGGAAACCGTGATAACACGGCTGTTTGCCTGATAACCTCTCTGGGTAGTGATCATGTTGGTGAACTCGTCCGCGAGGTCTACGTTGGACATCTCAAGCGTGTTTGAAAGAACAACGCCCGCGCCGTCCTCGCCGGGGATAGAGAGCTTGGGATCACCCGACGCTACTGTAGCCTGGAAGTTCGTACCGCCGACCTTCGCCAGACCGTTGGGGTTATCGAAGTTCGCAAGGTCGATACGTCCGATCTCAATGTATCCGTGAACAGGGTGCAGACCGATAATTCGTCCGTCCTGCTGAACGGTAACATCGCTGAAGTTTCTGTAGGTCTGCGCCTCGCCCTTGCGTCCGTCTGTCAATGCGAATGTAGACAGGCTCTTCGCAACGCCCGTAAAGAAGGAGTCGTCACCGTCCGTAGGGCGGATCGAAGGATTGCCGGAGAAGAACGCGTCTCTCATACCGGGATTCCAGATATCGTCCGCTGTCTTGGAAACGGGAAGATCCTTGGGTCCGGTGATCGTTATGGTCTGAAGAACTCCGTTCTCATCGCGCTCCTCATAAGTATATGTATCGGTGATCTGAGCGGGGTCGATAATGCCGCCGTTCTCATCCCTCCACACGATCGTGCCGCCCGTGTCGGTCATCGTATAGCCGTTTACAAAGGTCGAAACGGTTACAGGTGTAGCCGTACCGCCGACGTCAGTGGTATAAGTCTGCTTGCTTACGCCGTAATCCAACCCGGAAACGTTGTTAAGTCTGACGATCTTCTTTTCATCGCCGTTCGCTGCAGTTTTGATAGCGTCGTTGATCTCGGAGATCTTGGTGTTCGCGCATACCGTAACAGTCAATGTGTTGCCGTCCCATACGGCATTGGTTTTGTCATAGCCCGAAACATAAGCAAAGGTAACTTCGTAATCGTTTCCGAAAGCGCCCTTCTCGATCACCGAGACATCAAACGCGCCCGTAACGTCTCCAGTAGCTACGCCTCTGAGCACCATCGGAGCCGCATTTGCAGCAGTAGCACCGCCTGTCGGTGTTCCGCCGGTATTGGCAGCCCACTGATCGATTATCTCCGCCTTATCAGCGCCGTCAGGGAACATAAATCCCGTGATGGAAAGGTTGGTGGCATCGGGGTGCTCCTTGATATACTTCTTCAGCGCGTCGGAGATATCGGTGAACGTAGTGCTCTCATTTATATCAAGTGTCCACACGCCGTTTGAATAAGAAACAGCAACCGCTTCCTTGTCGGCGTTGTGATTGATGACGATCTGATCGTTGCTGGGAACATCGTCAACAGCAAAGCTCATATAAGCGTGGCTGTCCTTTGTGGTGCCTGACTTGCGGAAGGTATACTCAAACTCGCAGGTGGAGTTGACCGTGTTGAACTCATAGCCCTCAACGCTGTTAGCCGCCGCCTTGGAGTTAGGATCATCGGGTATAGTCTCAAACGTGAACTGAAGCTCCACTTCATCGGGGAGCGTAACGCCGCCCGCTTCGAGAGCAAGGTTTATCGCTCTCTGGAATTCCTCTTCGGACTCGTACTGCTTGTTGCGGTTGAAGTAGATCGACAGGATATTATTGGAAAATGTCGCAAACGGATAGTTGCTGTCAACGAAGCCTACCGAAATATCGGTGAACTCCGACGGAGCGGAAACGGACAGCGTTACATTAGTTCCGTTGATCATCTTGGTCGCCGAGGACGCGTGAGCATCAGTATTGGGAATAATACATCTGATGATCTCGGATCCCGCCTGCTGACCGGTGCTGTTGCCCGAAATACCGAGAACATGATAACCGTCGGCGTTTACGAGGTAGCCCTCCGGGTCGATATTGAACACACCCGCTCTGGTGTAGTAGATGTTTCCGGAGCCGTCCATAACCTGGAAGAAGCCGTTGCCGTTGATCGCCATATCATAGATATTATCCGACGAGGTGTATCCCGACTGGGTCATGTTGGCGGAAGTGGTGTTCATCTGAACGCCGTAGCCGACCTGTCTGGGGTTTACGCCGCCGAGAGTGGCAGTCGGTGCCGAGGGGCTTCTCTTGGTCTGGTAGTAAACGTCCTTGAACGTTACTACGTCAGCCTTGTTGCCGACAGTGTTTACGTTAGCGATGTTGTTACCGATAACGTCCATTCTCTGCTGGTGGGTCTTAAGTCCCGAAACGCCGGAATAGAGAGATTTAACCATTTTTAATGACCTCCAAATTAAGTTTGATCCTCACTGTGCCAAAAGCCTCAGTCACAGGCTTTTGATGAATTCCCGAAGGTCCGTTCACATGATCACAGTGGAATCTATGTTTGTAAAGATATTGCCCTGCAATTCTTCTCTGGAAATAGTCGTGATGACCTTGTTGTTCTTCACGCTCACAACAAACGCGTTTGTGTCCACAAGCACTAAAGTCTCGCTGCTGCCCTTGTCCGCCGCTATCTCAACGCCCTTGTTAAGACGCTCGAGCATATCTCCCTCCGTAAGGTCGATGCTTCGCTCGGATATGCGCTGCATTGCGTGCTTGCTGAATTCCACGCCCTGTCCGTTTTCTTGGATCTTTTGCTGTAACGCCTCCGCAAAGCTCTCCGTGCTTTGCGGCTGCTGTACGGCTGCGGGCGCAGTGCCGCCTGCGGTGCCTGTAGTAACGCTGATTTGATTGCGGAGCGCTAAATACTCGCTTATAAGCATTGTGCGCCTCCTTGCTCTGAACGCTTTAAGTTAGCTCATGGAATCGATAAGACTTTGAAGCTGTTCGTAAAGCTCCTGCTCATCCTCGCTGAGGTTTTCCAGATCGGGAACGTCCTCAGGCTTGCCCGCATCAACCGTTTCGCCGGTGCTGCCGGTATTCTCCGGATCCTTGGGCGCGTCGGGATTTTCGGGATCCTCGGGATCCTCAACGATCCACGCATCCGTGATCTCATCGATGCTCTCCATCGAATAAGGCTTTCCGCCCACAACGATGTTTATCTCGCCGTCTTTTACCGTGATCGACTCGATAAAGCCCTCTGTCATCTCATCCTTGCCGTCCTCGGTCTTTTCGCCGGTCTTAACGAACGCGTACTTTCCGATCATTGCCGCCGCTCTTGCGATCCTGTCGCTAAGCGTATTTGAACCGAATCCGCCGCTGCCCGAACCGTCCGCAACTACCGAAGTTACCTTGCCGATGTCAAAATCCTCTCCGTTAATAGTTACCGTATAGCTGTTGTTCTTGTATACGACCTTTTCGACAACGCCAGTCTTCACCACCAGATCGGGACCGTCCTGCTTGGAAGCCGTGACTGTCTTTCCTACCAGCGATGATGCGTAAGTAGCCATGGAGTACTTGCTGGAGTCCTGCATATACTGCATGGACGAGAACTGAGCGAGCTGTGAGATGAACTCGGTATTGGAAGTCGGTTCCAGAGGATCCTGGTTGGACATTTCCGCCACCAACAGCTTCAGAAACGTTTCCTGACTGATAAGCTCCTTGTCCTTGTCAACATACTTGTCTTTGAACTGCTCATAATTTTTTTTGATCTGTTCCGTTGAGCTGAGCACGTTGAAAAAATCATCTGCCATTACTGTTCTTCCTCCTTCTTCACGTAATTACATTGCCGCTATGATCTCCGCAAAGGACTTTTCATCGCCGTCTTCGTCCTGCTGCGAGTCGTCGTCACGGTAATAGGGGTTTTTGCTGCTGCCGTTGTAATCCTGCGCCAGAGTTTCCTGCTGACTTTCGCGGACTACCTGCCAGTTTTCGAGCCGAATACCGTTGTCGCGAAGGTTGCTCTGCATAAGCTGACTGTTCTGGTCAAGGATACGCTGTGTTCTCGCGTTCTCCGCCGCGATAGTTACCGAGATCGCTCCGTCCGTCGCTTTAACAAGCTTTACGGTGATCTTTCCAAGCTCCTCGGGATTCAGCACAAGACTGTACTCGGTCTGCTCATTGCTGCTTTCGGTTATCGCCGTTTCAACGAGCTTTGCCGCCTGAGCTACCACGTCCGAGGGATTTACCGTGACCTCGCCGCCGTCTCTTCCCGCGAATACGATGGGGGATTCTGTCTCAAGGGGATTTGCCGCTTGAATAGGTGTCGACTGCTTTTCCTCGGTGGTCTTTTCCTCAACGGGCTGTACCGCGTTCTTGTTAAGACGCGCGTTTCTGAGCATTTCCAGCTCCTCGCTGATAGCCTTTGCGCGGTCTGCCGCCTCGTCCGCCTTTACCGAAGTATCGGGAACATTCTCAAGCGGGTTTTCCTCCTCAGAAGCCGCCTGCTTGACCTCGACCTTGCCGATCTCGCCATTCTTCGCAGCGTCCTCAAGGATCTTAAGGTTTTCCTCACCGACAGCCTTTACCATTTCCTCGGCAAACGACTGTTCCGCGCTGACTGCCTTTATGTCGGTCGGAAGCGCATCGCTCTTCACGAACTCATCAACGTTTACGGGATGTTCGGATTCCTCCGCCAGTTCTGTGCGCATTTTCATGATGTGTGCCAGAAACGCGTCCTTGGAATCGCCCTTGCTTTTCTCAAGCGAACCGTAGTCCTCGGAAAGTCCCGAAAGCTCGGGGAAGTTTGCCAGAAGCTCCTCGATGCCGCCGATCGCATCCTTCGTCTCATCGTCGTAGCGAGTGTCGGTGTAAGCGTCGATGAACTTGTAGAGGATCGCCAGGATCTGATCGAGCATAGTCGCGTCGATCTCCTTGGACGCGTCGTCTCCGTTCGCAACGAAGAAATCCTCTTCCTCGCCGTCATCGTCCTCATCATCGTCCTTGCTGAGATCCTCGGTCTTTGCGACGATCACCAGCGCCTTCAACAGCTCGGGAGTGATCTGCTCGGGGTCGATATCGTCGATGCTGAGGTCACCTCTGAGGATCATTCTTGCGACTTCCTTGACGTCCATTCCGGAAATGTCATAGTAGCAGTTGGATTCCATGACAAACCCTTGCTGCTCCATACTCGGCGACGGCGCGCTGACCTCCGCCATCTTCACTTCCGTGATGCCGCAGTCCTTGAGCAGATTTGCAAACTGCGACGTCTGCTCTTTGCTGATCTGAGCCGCCATCCGCTGCGAAATAGCCGCGTCGCTGATCATATAATCAGCGCGATAGTTGCTCATATCAAAAGAAATTGCCATTTGTTTCACCTCCTGTTAAATAATTTGTATATATCAAGGCAAAAAGCCATGATAGCTATTAAATCGGTAATTTCGCTCCACGCCATTACGCGTCAAACTCCTGCGAAATTTGCTGATCAGACATTTGCAGCCTGTCTTACCGTCTGCCCGCTGACGAACTCCTCGATAAACTGCTCGTTTTCCTTGCCCGCCGCAGCGTTATATTCCTCAAGCTGCTTTTCCTCAAGCTTTTCAAGCGTCCGTACATCCTTAGTCGCTTCCACAACGACACCAAGCTGCTTTTCGATCTCCTGCTGCTTCTGTATCGCAAGCTGCTCCTTCATGTGGATCTCCTGCTGAAGCGTTACGATGTAGCGCTTTCGCATGGCGATCTCGCTTGCCGTGGAACCAAGCCTGCAAACTCTTTCAAGCTGCTCGCTCTGCTCCTCGACCTTGTCAATAAGCAGCAGCCGCGCTTCCTCGATACGCTTCAGATCCATCTGAAGCATCGCAAGAGCGTTTTTCTGTCTTTCAAGTTCCTGCTCGCGGAAATCCTTGAGCTTTTGAAGCGAGAAACTAAATTTCTTCAAGCTCCACACTCCTTATTTTAAATAGCGTTTTTTGTTGTGCTTAAACGCCTTACACCGAACTATTTCTTATCCGCGACCGCTTCCAGCAGCCTTCTGACCGTTTCGTCAAAGCTCATGCTGTCATCGACCGACTGCATAAGAAAGCCGTTTATCGCGTCTATCTTGTTTATCGCCTCGTCGAGCTGCGGATTTGTGCCGTGCTTGTACGCGCCGATAGAGATAAGATCGAAATTGCTGTTATACAGCGAAAGAAGATTTCTCAGCTGCCCGGCCGCTTTCTTATGTTCGGGCTTGGCGATCTCGCTCATCAGACGGGAAACGCTCGAGAGTATGTCTATCGCGGGGTAATGGTTCTGCGCCGCGATCTTACGCGAAAGAATGATGTGACCATCGATGATACCGCGCACAGTATCCGCGATCGGCTCGTTGGTGTCGTCGCCTTCGACAAGCACCGTATATATGCCCGTGATCGAGCCTTGCGGAAAGTTCCCCGCGCGCTCAAGCAGCTTTGGCATCGCGCTGTAGATTGACGGCGTGTAACCGCGCGCTATCGGCGGTTCGCCTGTGGACAGACCCACCTCGCGCAGCGCCATCGCGTAACGCGTAAGACTGTCCATCATCAGCAGCACGTCCTTACCCTGGTTCATGAAGTACTCCGCTATCGCCGTTGCGGTGAGCGGGCACTTGCTGCGCATCATCGCGGGCTGATCGGATGTAGCCACAACCAACACCGACCGCGCCATGCCCTCAGGACCCAGATCGCGCTCTATGAACTCGCGAACCTCACGTCCACGCTCGCCCACAAGGGCGATGACGTTAACGTCCGCCTTGACCTTTCGGGCTATCATGCCCATCAGCGTGGATTTTCCTACACCGGAACCGGCGAAGATCCCCATACGCTGTCCCTTTCCCATAGTGAGCATTCCGTCAATAGCCTTGACTCCAAGCTCTATCGTTTCATGAATAGGCGGTCTTGTAAACGGATTGACGGGTTCGCCGTTGATGGATATCTCATCGGAGTATTCCACCTCCGCGCCGCCGTCAAGCGGGTTTCCAAGCGCGTCAACGATCCTTCCAATAAGACCGCTGCCCGCGCGGACATTAAGCTTATCCCCCGTGTTGTCAACAATACTTCCTGGGCCTATGCCCTCTATCTCGGTGTACGGCATCAGCAGGATATTGCTTTTGTTGAAGCCGACAACCTCCGCCTTTATATAAGATGACATATCTTTGGAAAATATGCGGCACACATCACCAATACTGCACGCCGGGCCGCTCGCCTCGATAGTCATTCCTACGATCTTTTCAATTTTT
Source organism: Oscillospiraceae bacterium (assembly GCA_029068025.1). Lineage (GTDB taxonomy): Bacteria > Bacillota > Clostridia > Oscillospirales > Ruminococcaceae > CAG-115. The sequence goes on from JAIEDJ010000253.1 coordinate 10,583, forward strand.
CCCATATAGCGGAAAAGGTCGCTGTCCTTGATGTCCTCTCTGTATGAAGCAAGATTCAGCATAACATAACCCTTCCCTTAGTCTTCCGGATCGTCCTCTTCAAGCTCCGTCTCAACCGCGGCGGGCTTTTTCTTCCGTTTCTCGGCGGCGGACTTGCTCTTGTTTGCGTATTTGCCGCTGCCAAGCTCACGTATCATTTTTAGCTGCGTCTGAATACCCGCATCGGTGATCTCCTCGCCGTTGTCAATAATTACCGTGCCAAGGTCTGCATCGGCAAGCAGCTCCACTTCAATGTGCTCCACTCCGCCGCACAGCTCCTTAAGATATTCATAATCGCCCGCAAGCTCGGTCGTAGCGCCGTTCTCGTCAAGCGTTATGCGGATCATCTGAGAATTTCTGAAATCCTTGGCGGCCTTTTTAATGAGCTTTTTAGCCGCCGTGCCGTCCTTGACAGCCATCGAGTTCAGCGTGACCTTGTTGGCGATGGTCATCACAGTTTCAAAGATCTCCTGCTCATAGCGTTCAAACAGCCGTACCTTGCCCTCGTTTATGCGGTCTGAGTATTCGCGCGCCTCATCGAGAACGCCCTGACCCTCCGCCAGACACGCGGCAACGCCGTCTCTCTTGCCCTGCTCAAAGCCCTCCGCGCGCGCCTTGATAAACACGTCATCACGGCTCTGCTCAGCGTCGCTTATTATATCGTCAGCCTCCTGCCGTGCGTTCTGGACAATGCCCTCCGCGCGGCGCTTTGCCTCAAGGATGACCTCCTTGCCCTGCTCTATATACTGTTCTCTGAGCTGTGCAAGCTCCTCCTTGAGCTGCTCCACCTCGCGCTCACGGACGAGCAGCTCGGTCTCGCGCTGTACCAGGATCTCCTCGCGTGTGAATCTGGGAACCGGCTCTTCGGCCTGTCCCGGCTCACCGTTCTCCTGTTCGGTCTCTTCCTGTTCCGGATCCTCGGACTTCGGCAGGATCTCAGCCTCCGGCTGCCTTTGCGGTCTTGGAATGTCCACCGTATTCTGAATATCCACTCCGCCGTTGTAACGAACGGAATTATATTTCAGTACTGCCAAATGTATCCCCCCGTAATCAGGCAAATTTTATTTCCGCGCCGAAACAGCGGATCAGGCAATGATCTCGTCGCTTCCTCCGCGGGAGATCGTGATGGTGCCCTCCTGCTCAAGACGTCTGATAATGCCGACGATACGCTGCTGCGCCTCGTCAACATCACGCATACGAATATTGTGCAGATACTCGATATCCGCCTGCAGATTCTCTCTCGCACGGGAGGAAATGTTCGCGAAAATACACTCGGCGACCTCCTGTGTAGAGCCTTTGATAGCAACGGCAAGATCCTTGGAATCCACCTGCTTGACAAATTCCTGGATATCCTTGGAATCGAGGTTTACGATATCCTCGAATACGAACATCTTCTGCTTGATGAGATCCGCGAGCTTCTGGTCACGCGCGGACAGCTCGTCGAAAATGTATTTCTCTGTCGCGCGGTCTACATTGTTCATGATCTCCGCAACGTAGTTAATACCGCCGACCTCCATGGAGTTGGTATTTGCGAGCGTCGCAAACTTCTTCTCAAGCGAACCCTCGATAGCCTTTACGACTTCCGGTGACGCGCGGTCCATATTCGCTATACGCTCTACGACCTCAACACGCTTTTCCTTGGGCAGCTCGGACAAGATCGCCGACGCCTGATCACTTCTCGCGTAGGAGAGGATGAGCGCGATGGTCTGCGGGTGCTCGTTCTGAACGATAGCCAGCAGGTTTTTGTAGTCCGCCTTGCGCACAAAGTCAAAGGACTTTGTTTCAAGCTGCTTGGTTATGCGGTTAAGCAGCAGTGAAGCCGCCTCGGCACCGAACGCCTTCTCAAGAACGCTTCTGGCATAGTCAAGACCGCCCTCTGCAACGACCTTCTGTGTCAGACACAGCTCGTAGAACTCGTTGAGTGTCTCCTCGACGGTCTCAATGGGGTGATACTCCATTCTTGCAAGCTCTACCGAGATCGCCTCGACCTCATCGTCAGACAAGTGCTTGTATATCGCGGACGCGTTCTCCGCCCCCATTGAAGCAAGCACCAGAGCACTCTTTTGAGCGGGTGTCATCTCGCCGTTCTTCGAATCAGCATTTGCAGCCATTGTCTATCCCTCCCAAAGCCGGCATGACCGACTTCCATAAATTTTATTAGTTTTCCTCGCGGAGCATATTTCTGATGATCGAAGCCACGATCTCGGGACTTGTGCGGGCGAATTCCGCGATCTCGCGCTTGAGTATCGTCTCTCTGGACTCCTTGCCCGCCTCCTGAGTAAGGCTCGCAATGTTGAAGTCGACCTCCTGAGGCGTTTCACGCTCGGCACGGTTGAGATCGTTTTCCGCAGCAGCCTGAGCTGCAGCAAGAGCAAGCTCCTGTCTGCGTCTGATCTTCTTCTTGCGGCTCTTGCTCATAAACAGCGATACGATGAGCAGGATCACAAGGATAACACCCAGCGCGATAACCAGCATGAGCAGCATATTGCGGTAGCTGTCCACCGGAGACGAAATAATGCTTATTCCGGGACCTGTGCCGCCCTGATTGCCGCTGCCAACAGGGAATACCGTATTATATACGGTTACTTTGTCCCGTGTTGTGCCGGCGCTGTGTGCGACCATATCGGTGACGATCTCACGGTCACGCTCGGTCAGAGTTGCAAGGTTCAGCGTTACGCCGACAGACACGCTGTCAATGCTGTAGCCGTCCTTCTCGATCTCGGTTTTGATCTGGGTAACATCATACTCTATCTCGTCTTTTTTGTAATAGTATTCCTCTCCCTCGTCAAGACCGGGAACCGATGGGTAGTCGGGTGAAGTATCCGCATTGGGGGTAAATCCGACAAGACCGTTTGTGCCGACAAGTCCGATATTGGAATCAATATGCAGCTCGTGGTGCTTGACGCCGGTGTTCTCATCGCCGGACGGGAAGTATTCTATACTGGTGACTTTTTTGTTGTCAAAATTCAGACGCGATTTTACATTGATCGCAAAGCCGTTCGGACCGTAGATATCGGTAAGCATATCCTTAAGATCCTGCAGAAGATACTGCTCCATCTCGCGCTCGAAGGTGAAGCGCTTGCGCGCGACATTCACTCCGGAAGGATCGGTATTCATCGCCGCTTCCTCTTCGGCGGATATATAATTATATAAGTGTCCCTGAGTATCGGTAAGCGAGATATTTTCGTATGTAAGTCCCTCAACAGCCTTGGCAATGAGATCGAAGATCGCACGCACCTCACTGTTTTTGAGCTGTTCGCTGCCGGAAAGCATCAGCTGAACAGATGCCGTTGGCGGCTTTGAGTCGGGCTTGATGGAATACTGCTTCTCTTCCGGTATCGACAGATTGGTAGTCGCGTTCGTAACGCTCTTGAGCTGTCTGAGAGTCGCCGAAATGCGGGCTTCCATCTGCTGCTTGGCAACCACGCGCTTATCCGAGTCAGTTGACCAGAGATTGATCCCATCCTGCCAGATCTTATAGTCGGGCGAAGAGTTGGGATATCCCTGCACAGCAAGCTGCATGCGCAGATAATCTACCTGATCGCTCGGAACGGTGATCGTGCCTCCGGAAAGCTTAGCTCCCTGAATACCCATATTCTCAATAGCCGTCACGATCTCGGCAGCCTCCTGGGTGTTAAGCCCTGTGTAAAGCTCCGCCTCATTCTTGTGGTTGAGGATATTTGCCAATATGATGATAATGGCGATAAGCACAACGGGTATCGCGATCAGCATGACCTTTATCGCCGTGGAAAAACCGCTCCACTTTTCCTTAACAACGGTAGTTACCTTTTTTATTCTTTCATTCATCTTGTGATGATGCCTCCATAACAAAGCGAACCCGAGTCACGATCCGCCCTTTATTTTCGCGCAGCGTTCCTACACTTAAATATTATAATACGGACGAAAATCGTCAGATCTGCATATTTATAATAGAATTGTAAGCGCTCAAAACCTCGTTCTTCACTGTCACGAGCATCTCAACAGCGGTGTTCGCCTTGGTGATGTTCGCCTGAACCTCAGCAAGGTTGTCTATGTTTCCGAGCATAAGGTCGATGGCGTCGCGGTCAACCTGCTCGTTGGTCTCAATAACATTAGTTACCATGCCTTTGAAAATATCAAGGAACGATGCCTTTTCAACGTCAACCGCGAGATTGACCTCATTGGCGTTCATGCCGATCATATTCTTCATCGGCTCCATTTTCTCAAGCGTATTGAAATTGCCAAGATCTACTATAGAAATCATGATCAGATATCCTTTCGGTAATATTGTTTTGCGTTATTACATTTTGGAAGGTTCACTTCCGGATCGGCTTATCAGCCCTTTCCGATGGTGAGTGACGCCTGGATAATGCCCTGCAGCGCTTCATACATCTGCTTGCAGGCATTGAATGAGTTAGTGGCCTCCATAGCGTCGATCTCCTCAATAGCGAGGTTTACGTTCGACTCGTATATGTAGCCGTATTCATCCGCAAGCGGGTGATCGGGGCTGTAAACCGGCTCCGCAGGGGTCTCGTCCTCAACAACGCGAACCGCCTCAACTCCTTTGAGCTGAGTGTAATTGTAAATGTTCGGGATATACTCGCCCTGCGCCATTCTGCAGGCAAGTATTCTCTTGAAGCTCTTATCCTCGCCGAAAATGACCATCTGACGCTTGTACGCACCCTCCGGTGTGGAGGCGACATGATCCGACATATCGATGTTCTGAGCGATCAGATCAAGTCTGAAGCTCTGCGCGGTCATTCCCGAAACAGGGATGTTAAGCGAACTTAAAAATGCCATTTATGTACCTCCTCACTTGGTGACCAGCGCGCTTCTTATACGCGAGAAATTGCCGTCCATCTGATTTATCAGAGCGTCGATCTGATATGCCGTTCTGGAATATTCCGCCATTTGTGTTACCTGGTCGACGTTGTTTTTATCGGCCTGATCGTTGGTCACGTAGTCAATAACAACGCTTTGAGCAAGATTAAGCTCTTTCTTGATGGAGCCGTCCGCGCGGATCTTGTCCTTCAGGATACCGCTGAAGGTGAGATATTTACAGTTGTATTTAGGAGTATCAATGTTGGTGATGTTCTCCTGAATGATCTTCTGTTTGTTCCACATAACATTGATACCCTGCTCGAGAATGCGGAACGCGGTCGTATCAAATAGCGCCATATCTTTTTTCCTCCTCGAATGAAATCGGTCATAATATTATAAATAAGTAAATATGTCAGGGCGCAATTCACCCTTACCCTACATTAGTCCATTTATATTATACAACATCAACTTTGAATTTTCAAGTCTTTTTTTAAAACAAAATTTTTCCGCCAAGTAATTTTAGGAAAAGTTTTTTGGAAAAGCTAAACAGATTTTCCTATTATATTGCGGATTTTTCGATTTTGTTATTTTTTTAACAGCATTTTAAACAAACTTTTGAATCATTTTTTTTAAAAATCTACAATTTTTTCAAAAAAGCTTCCTTATTGGTCATTTTTTTAAAAAATTTAAAAAAACTATTGACAAATCACCGAGAGTGTGCTAAAATAGCTTTGTACAACTGAATATGCCCTTTAAAACCAATGAGGCAGAGATAAAAATGCTTGTTGCACTCACAGAGAGCGGTCATTGCTGAGAGTACCGCAGAACGCAGAGCATTAAATGGACTGCCGAGGGTGCGGTCAAAGGTGTCCGTCTGATGGCAAAGCGTGGTTGAGCGCTTCTTCCGATGGTGGGATCTCCGAGTATTCCGCAACGTGCGCGAGCGTTAATCGCAAGGATATGTCAGTATCCGTTGAGTGCGCGGGTTATCCGCGAATTAAGGTGGCAACGCGGCGATTCTTCACCGTCCTTAAGACAGAATAATTCTATGGAATTTTCTGTAAAAAGGGGCGGTTTTTTTGTGCGGTTTTATCAAACGCAAATTGCGGATTGTGTCGCCGCAATTTGCCATTTAAATTGCAAATTGAGATAAGGAGATGGAAATTATGATCTTACCAAGCCTTACAGAAGCAAAAAAACTCACAGGCTGCACGGTAATACCGCTGCGGCGTGAGCTGCTTTCCGACATCAAGACCCCGATCGAAGTACTGCGCATACTCAAGTCGGCAGGCCGGCACTGTTTCATTCTCGAATCGGTCGAGAACCAGGAGCGCTGGGGACGCTACACGTTTTTGGGATACGATCCCAAGCTCGAGATCTCCTGCCTTGACGGCGAGCTTACCGTCAAGGATATCCGAACCGGAAAGAGCGAGACCTCTCATACGGCGCACCCCGCCGAATATATCCGCGGGCTGCTTGATAAGTACAGATCCCCCGCACCCGATATGCTTCCCGGGCTGCCGAGCTTTTCGGGCGGTCTTGTCGGCTACTTCGGCTACGACTACATCAAGTACAGCGAGCCACGCTTAAAGCTCGACGCAAAAGACGACGAGAACTTTAAGGACGTTGACCTGATGCTGTTTGACAAGGTTATCGCGTTTGACAATCTGCGCCAGAAGATGATCCTGATCGTCAACGTTTCTGCCGATAACCTGGAGACAAATTACCGCGAGGGCGAGCATATCCTTGATGAAATGACAGATCTTATTCGTAACGGAAAGCCCGCTCCCGAGCCAAAATCACGGCTTACAAGCGAATTCAGGCAGCTTTTCAACAAGGAACAGTACTGTGAGATCGTCGAGCGCGCAAAGCACTATATCCGCGAGGGAGATATTTTCCAGGTTGTTCCATCCAATCGTCTTGACGCAGACTTCGAGGGAAGCCTTCTTGACACGTACCGAGTGCTCCGCACAATAAATCCGTCGCCGTATATGTTCTACTTTTCAAGCGATGATATGGAGGTCGCGGGAGCGTCTCCGGAAACGCTTGTAAAGCTGGAGGACGGCATACTCCACACCTTCCCCATCGCGGGTTCGCGTCCCAGAGGAGCAACTCCCGAAGAAGACGCGCGTCTCGAAGCGGAGCTGCGTGCCGATGAGAAGGAGCTTGCCGAGCACAATATGCTCGTGGATCTCGGACGCAACGATCTCGGCAAGATCTCCGAGTTCGGCACGGTGGAGGTCGAGCATTATATGCAGATCCTGAAATTCTCGCATATCATGCACATCTGCTCAACAGTCCGCGGCAAACTGCGCAAGGGACTTACCGCTCTTGACGCGATAGACGCGGTGCTCCCTGCGGGCACACTCTCGGGCGCTCCGAAAATACGCGCCTGCGAGATCATCAACGAGCTTGAGAACTGCAAGCGCGGTATTTATGGCGGCGCGGTCGGCTATATAGATTTCCGCGGAAATCTCGACACCTGTATCGGGATTCGTCTCTGCTATAAGAAGAACGGGCGCGTGTTCGCCCGCTCGGGCGGCGGAGTAGTAGCAGACAGCGTTCCGGAGACCGAGTATATTGAAACGGTAAACAAGGCGAAGGCGGTCGTAAAGGCGCTCGAAGCCGTGACGAACGGGGAGGTGAGCTTATGATAATCCTTATAGACAACTATGACAGCTTTTCCTACAATCTGTTCCAGTTTGTGGGTGAGCTGAACCCCGATATAAAGGTCGTCCGCAATGACGAACTGACACCTGAGGAGATCCTGGCGCTGAAGCCAACTCACGCGATAATCAGCCCGGGTCCCGGCCGCCCATCCGAAGCGGGGATCATCGAAGAATTCGTGCGCACGGCGGCGGGAAAGCTCCCGATCCTCGGGGTGTGCCTCGGCCATCAGGCGCTCTCCGAAAACTTCTGCGAGAAGATTGCCGCGGGAAAGAAGGTGCAGCTCACCGACGACTTTATGATTGTCGCGCGCATCGAGAGCCTTATATTGGAGCGCGGAATGGAAGACGCACTCGAACGTGCGCACGCATACGTCAAGGCGGGCGCGGACGGCATTATGATTCACAGCCGCAAAAAAGACCCTGCGGAGATTTTCGAGTTCTGCGATAAGTTCC
>JAIEDJ010000254.1 GCA_029068025.1 Oscillospiraceae bacterium
AGACCCGTGCGCGGATCCATCAAAAACCCGACACGGATCCACCCCTCGGGATTAAGGATCTCCTCGCGCGTAAGATTTCCGCTGTCAACCTTATCCACCGCAACCATCAAGTCGTCAAAGTTCGGGAAACGTTCTTTTCCGCCATAATATTCGTATATAATACGTGCACAGCTTGGAGTAATGCGGCTCTCGCCCTTGTACTTGCCCTTGTAGCGATTGCGCTCCTCCTCGCTTGAGTGGTGATCAAACCACAAACCGCAGCCCTCAACAAACGGAACATTCGCCAGGCAGTCATTTTCCGTAACCGGGATAAGACCGTCCTGCAGATCCTTCGGATGTGCAAACGTCCAGCTGTCGACCACGTCGGCGCAGAGCAAAAGCGCACCACAAGCCAATCCGTCAAAATCCGAACGAGTAATCAATCGCATTGCCATAGCCAATACCTCACTATTCTGCTTCGCCTTAGACATACATACGTATATCAGGCTAAAATACTATTTTTATTATATCATGTCCCGATATAAAAATCAAGGCTTTTTAAAAAGCATAATAACTAATTTTTCGGAAAATAATTGTGCATAATTACCATGCTTATCAAAACTAGTGTGCTGTCCCTTTCAAAATTAACAATAGACGCGCAGCAATTTTTTCCGTACGCAAGGCGAAAATTCGCAGATGTACTTGCTGTACCTCAAGAATTTTCAAGGAAGCGTATGGGAAAAAGGGCAAGCGGATATGTTAATTTTGAGTGAGACAGTACACTAGGTCACAGTACAGTCCTGCGGAGCTTTATCTTCTCAAAAATGCCCAGCTTGGCTTCAAGCGCGTTGTAAAGCTGCTCAAGCAGACGTGCCATACCCTCGCATTCCGTATCGTGAATATCCCTTTTGCCGAACGCCACCGCCTCCAGCATATCCTTGTTTGCCGTGAAGGCGCAGCGAAGCGTTGTCTCTGCCCTGCGGTAGAACTGCTCCGGCAGCTCTCCGTTTTTCGGAATAAGTCCGCCGACCTCAAGCAGCGCAATGATCTTATCAAGAATAATATTTGCCTTTCTCTCCCGGCAGTACCGCCGAAGTGCCTTCCGCGCACGCTTTTCCAATGTTCTGTATCCATGCATAACCAAAAGCACCAGCGCAATGACCGCGGCAACAAGCAGTATTATCAGAATATACGGAAGAATGTTTATGCTCTGCTTCTCCGATTCCGCATACGAGCTGTCACGATCATCATTGCCGCTGCTTTGTCCGCTGCCGGAAGAACGGCTTTCGCTGTCGGATGACTCTCTGCTGTGCTCCGACGACGACGGCTCTGACGATTCCTCCGAGGAACTGTTGCCGCTTGAAGAACCGGAGGACTCGGGTCTGCTGTTCGATGTGCCGGGATTAAACGAAAACAATGACGTGCTGGTAGGATCGAACGTCACCCACCCAAGCTCGTCCAGATAAACCTCGCACCAGGCATGAAGATTTTTGGAACGCAGAACAGTCGGAGTTCCGCCGCTCGGAGGAGCGACAAATCCAGTGCAGTATCTCGCGGGGATACCAAGCGAGCGGAGCATAAGCGTCATAGATGTAGCGTACAGTGCGCAGTGACCGCTTTTTGTCTCCGTAAGAAAGCTCTCGATAGGTCTGCTTTTATCGACCTCAGCATCCAGCGAGTATGTGTAATTATTCACCAGATATGTGCAGATCACGTCCGCTATACGATAGTTCTTCTCGCGTTCGCTGATCTCCTCATCCAGATACAGTTCGTGTATGGTATCCATCATCCCGCTAGACGCCAGAAAGCTGATCATAAATTTCCTGTCATCTTCGGAAATGCTCAGAAACGCGCTGTTTATGTAATTTCTGTACGGCTCCACCAGCTCATACTCGCTCAGGAACGAGTTCATAACGCCATTAAAATCCCATTCGTCCACCGCGTTGATGGATTCCTTCAGATACTCCAGATCGCTTTCGGATGCGTTGCCGTCCTGATTGGAGAATTTCGCGACCATCGCCGTACACTCCACCCTGTCGATCTTTTTAAACCTGGAGTTCACGCGCGCGACAAAATCGCCGTAAATGTCAAACATCTGATTGTCATAGTATGAATAATCCTCCGTATAAGCGGGAAGGAAAACAACATCTGTATCGTACAGATACTCCACCGTGATATTTATGCTGTCAATGGTATCGCTGACATAACCGCCGCGCTGCATCACACTTTGCAGGATACGCATTTCCGCGGGACGGTAATCACGTCTGAGAACGTTGCCGCTCATACTCCACAGGATAGGCTCATTGTTCACGGGGGTATCCCATTGGTAGTTGTCAACCAGATTGATCCCATAATCCCCGCGCAGATAAACCGGCACACTTCCCGGATTTGTGACCTTCAGGATCTCGCGGTTGCTGTTTCCGGGAGAAGTTATGGTCAGAAACGATGAATCATCAAACGGCTCGGTGAAATAGCCGTCAGCTATACCTCCTCCGGGAGACGGAAATATCTCACTTTTTCCGATATTGGTCACAAACTCATACAGCTTAGTGTAATCAATACCTTGAGAATCCCTCAGCACAACGCTCGTGAGGATACCGATCACCGCAAAGACTGCCGCTGCGTACATAGAAAGCGAAAAATACTTTGAATAATACGCGGACTTCATCTCCACGCGCTTGATATACGGCGACTTAGCGAGACGGTTTATGAAGCTCCGCTCATTGAGCGAGGCGGCGTTGCTGTAAGAGCCGCCCTTGCCCGCTCTGAGAGTAAGCCCTTCGAGATAAGCGACCGATGACGCAAACGCGCCCATATACAACGCGACGGACGGTATTATCCACCAGTTGAATGTGAATCTTTCCGATATGAATACAGGCACCCACAGCACTATCCAGGTCAGAAACGACGGCAGCGTGTGCGGCTTTACAAACATTCCCGCCGCGGTGATCATAGCAAACAGCATTATCATCAGCACGGTTCCGAACATAACTCCGTTCAGAAATACGGGATTGTCCAATACAAGTTCATATTTATAATGTTCTATCAGAACAGTGCTGCTGACAAACCTTCCGTCCATTACCAGCCATATTGCGTCCGTAAAGTATGTTATCTTATCCGAAAAGCTTTCCCAACGCAGCCATATGACCGTGCCCGCAATGATCAGAAAAGCGGGTATAGCAAAACGCTTTCTCACAAAGATAAACAGCAGTGAAAAAGCCGCCGCGAATACAGCGGAAAGTACCGCGCAGACAATGCTGTTTACAGGCAGCGTATACTGCGAGATCACAAACATCATCGCGCATACCGTAACAGCGCAGCACAGCAAAACACGCTTCGCCGCCAGCGCCACGGGATTCGGCTTGTTTGTATAATAGCGGTCATAGACCAGCACCACGTCGGAAATACGTTTGTTCTTCATCTTACTCCAAATTTAGTTTGAATATCAATTGAAAATATGTATCCCATGCTTTTTAAGTGAATCGTTTACATAAGCGTAGCGCATATTTTCCCATTGCTTGTAATCCTTGAATTTATCGAGCGCAACGTTTCCCATTATCCGCTGTACCATAACGGTAGCGGGAAGCGGGGATTTGTTCCATACATACGCAAGACCGCTGTGCGCAGCCTTAAGACCCGCGATATCTCCGCTCTTCACATCGCGCGGACAGATTATCCGCACCAGCGGATCCTCCTCGGCGGCAGGCGTTGTAACACGAACCCGGCCAAGGCAGCCCTCCAGCGCCGCCGAAACATCCGCTTCCGCGCCAAACAATCCGCAAAGCCCCTCGTAGCCGCCGTTCAGGACCTCGTTGAAGCACATAGCCGTCATAGCCGCAGCCTCCGCCGCAAAGCTCCTTGCGTCATCGCTGTCTGCGGCCTTCAGCAGCTTGCAACGCTTAAACAGGTGCGACGTAGTGGATTCGGGCAGCTCGTCGGTAAGCTTTGAAAGAAAAGCAATAACATTCTCCCCGGACGCGTCAAACGCGTCATGTAAAAAGCGGTCATCCTCCGACGGCTTCATTTCATCGGCGATCCTGTGAAAACGGTCTATCGCGGCGCTGAACAGATCGGTCAGCCGGGACAAATCGTTTGTATAATAATCATTCAGTCTGTTGTGAAGATCTCTGTAAAGCTCCAGCATGATCCCGCCCGTCAGCTTAGCTCTCAAAGCGTCAGCATAGCGCTTGATCTGATTTATATACCCCTCCGCGGACTTAGAACCGAACAGACCGAACGTTCCTTTTATGCTGTGCTGTTCTCCCGCAAGCAGCTTTTCCTCACGCGATACTTCGCTGTCCGCTCCGTTGATGGTGTCCTTCGCCGCGGCAATTGCGGTCTTAAGCTCTGACAGGCACTTTCTCACGATCTCCGCCGCGTAAAACGGACCCTTTTCGTTATCGAGCCGCGCTTCTTCGCAGATCCCATGAATATAATCATAGACCTCATTGTTATATATCGAAGCGCCTTGCTTGCACATATCAGCAATGATCTCAACGCGCTCCCCTACATACTTCTTGGAAGCCTCCGTGCCGTTTTTCAGCGATTTCAGTGAAAACAGCGGATTGAGATTCTCATCATATTCAAATTTCGGCAGATCTCCCGCCTTAGCCGCAATAATTAGATCGCTCGGCACGACCTTTCTGCCGATGATCCCCAGTTCCATTTGTCCGGCAGACTTTTTCAGCAGATAATTATAAGTCATAACCACCATCTTAAGCGCCAGATAGCTTGTCAGCTTTCCCATCGGCACCTCGTCAACCGCAATGCTGCCGCAGATATAGCGGAACGAGTGATTCTCCGCGTTCCCGAGCATATTGTACGACAGCAAGCGCTCAGCGTCATCATCGCTCTTGAACACGGGCGCGCAGTCCGCGACGATCTTCAGCGCGATATTCTCCACCGTCGCTTCGTATGTATCCTCCGCCGCGTTCACCATGCAGGACTGAAACGGCGGCTTGTCGGATGAAAATGTGTAGTTCTCGGCAAACTTCTGTGAATATTTCCTCTTCTGGAACTGAAATCTGTCCAGCTCCGCCTTCGCAACGATGGTATTCGCGTAGAATATCGCGAGATCTCTGCCGTCCAGACCCTGCAGCAGCGCCGTATCCGCCGCCAGCATACACGCGTTCACGGTCACGGGACAGCCCATCGACTTGAACATACCTTTTGCGATATACGCGAGATCTATCATCATTCCGCCGAAAAACGCGTCGCCGAGGTTTCCCGTAAAGACGATCTCCAACGGCTTCTGTTCATCGGAAAAACCGTTAATAACGTCCCCGAATATTTTCAGTATCTTATCAAAATAGTGAAACAGCGCCATTCTCGCGCATTGACGCTTGTTAAGTCCGTAAGTGGGCTTTGCGGGGGTATAGTTGCGAAGTCCCTCGTCAAACCATGTCTTTGCCGACTCGGGGATCTTTTCGGGATCGTTCAGATACGGATAGACCGCCTCCTCGGGATCTATCTCCAGACGCTCGTCCGCATTGAGCACCGAGCCATTCCCGCTCACATCGAGACGTTCCTTCAGACCTATCCCCAAAAAACGAACACGCGACTTGTCACAGGCATAACGGCTCTCTGCGATATCCTTGCATTTAATAAGGATATCCGCGCCGTTTGCCCCGATCCCTATAACAAACAGTCTTCGGCTTCCGAAATGCGCTTTCTCTCCCGGATACAGCTTCATAATGCGATTATGAGAAAACCATTCAAGTTTAGCGTTAGTGTCCAAAAAACCACCCCTCTTAATCGAAATGATTTCCTTTATTCAATATAATATCAGTATACAACTTTTTTTGCTGTTTGTCAAGCGTCAGCTTTCAACACCAAGAAATTCGTCCAGCGTAAGTCCGCTGTCGTGAACCAGCCTTGCCGTGCTCTCGCCCAGATAACGCAGATGCCACGGCTCGTACATATATCCCGTGATATCGTCCTTGCCAAGCGGATATCTTATAATGAAGCCGTATTCGTGACAGTGAGCCGCGACCCACTTGCCTTCATTTGTATTTCCGTAACTCTGGTAAATGCTGGTGATATCGGCGGCAAGCCCCGTCTGGTGCTCACTATGACCCGGACGCGCCGAATATGTGCTCGCGACCGCCTCTCCGTCCTTGTCGCACCACTTCTTGAATACGGTCTTCTGATACTCATAGCTTCTGAATCCGGAAACCAGCGGCATAGCGTAACCCGATCCATTGCGCATTTTTTGGAGCGCCGCCTGCAGCTCACCGCTAAGACCGGGATTGTAGGTAGACGGCAGCGCTATCTTCTTGTTACAAATAAGCACGCCTCCGACGTATGTAATTCCGTCTATAACAACAGGCTCGGGCGGGATTATTTTTGCCTTAAAGCTGCCCCTGCAGTCGATATCGTCAAAGGAGTTCAAAGACATTGAGCCTTCGCCATAGACCTTCGCGCCGCTTGATATCGCCATTTCTCCCAGCAGCTCCAGCCCGCCCGAAAGCTCGATCTCGCCGTTCAGCATAAGGCTGCCGCCTTCTTCAATGACGATCTTAGCACCGTTATTGCACAGCAGCCGCCCGTTGATAAGCAGAGTTTCGCCGTTTGCTACACGAAGTATCTCGCCGCTTGCCACGGTATACAGCTTGTCCGAGTCCAGCTTTCCGTCAACGATATCGCCCTCTGTATAGGAAATGACCGGTTTTTCGGGAACAGTCGGTTTTTCGGAAGAACTCGGAACTTCTAAGGAACTTGATATTACAGAAGAGCTTGAACTTTCAACGGAACCCGAGCTTTCAACAGAGCTCAAGCTTTCAACAGAACTCGAGCTTTCGACAGAGCTCGAGCTTTCAACAGAGCTTGAACTCTCGGAAGTGTCTGAACTATCCAAAGAACTCGAGCTATCCGAAGAACTTGAACTTTCGGGAGAACTCAGATCCACGGAAGAACCGGACGTATCTGACGAATTATCAGCGCCTGCCGCCGAACCGTGCTGCCCTTGAACGATCCCCGGATTGCCGTTGTCCGAGCACGCTGTAAGGGTCATAGTCACAGCCGCCAGAAACGCAGTCAAACAAACGATTTTCTTCAAAACAATTCCTCCTTGATTTTAAAGAATTTCAAAATACACGTCACCACGGCACGTTCCGCGAGCGTTTTGCAGCGTTTTGCGCACAGCGCATAATGCGTGCATAATGCGTGCACCTAAAGCAACACCGCACCACTCTTCCTATAAAGGTTGAATAGGTTTATTTGCCATTTTCCCGATTGGGCTCTTGTGCGGTGTTGCTTTCCACTTAGCCGTGCTGACGGTACCGGTCGAAATTAAAATTTCGACCTCAGACTGTAGAAAAAGCCAAGATCCACAAATTACTGTTCAGTGAATTTCAAAAGTGTCGAAAAAATTTTAACAATTAATAAAAAAATTTTTTCGACCGGTTCGGACTTGACGGCTAAGCAGAGCGCGAAGCGCGGAGCGTGCCGCCAAGTTCGAATTTTGAAATTCTTTTAAATCAACAGCCCCTCGTCAACATCGTAAAGGTAGCTGAGATCAACGTTTAAAAGGTTTATCTACAAGCTGCGGTCGAAATTAAAATTTCGACCTTTTTGAAATTTACTGACATTTATAACGGTGATTTTGGCGCGAAACGCCAAAAACTAACTACTAACAACTATTCACTATCAACTATCCGCATATCCTTACTATCGCCTTTGCGAACAGCGCCGCGTCTTTCAGCAGCTCGTCAGCTGTGATAAATTCGTTATCGCCGTGCATATGATAGTCCGTGTCGCCGCGCTCCGCGCCAAACGCCACACCGCCCTCGATATTGTGAACGTAGGTCCCGCCGCCTATAGCGATACAGTGTCCGCGTTCGCCCTCCGATTCCTCGTAGACCTCCAGCAGCGTTTTTACAAATTCATCGTCCTCGGAAACGATATGCGCCTCGTCGCACATATACCCCGAAAGGGTCATTCCCGCGTTGATCATCGCCGCGCTTTCCTTCTCCTCCATATCGTATCGGCCCAGACAAGACGGAAAACGCGAATCAATAGTTGCCTCACAGCAATCCATGTCCATCTTGAATATGCTGAAAACACAAGTCAGCGCGCCGATCTCGTCCGCGCACTTCATGCCGCAGGAAGCGCCGTCCGTTTCTCCGAACGGAAAGATCTTCTCCAGCCCGCGCAGAACGTCCCTCTGCATTCCGTCGCATATCGGCAGACAGCCGCTGTCAAACAGCCTGTTAATCAGCGCGATAAGCGCCGTCACCGCGTTTATGCCATTCTCGGGAGTGGACGCGTGCGCCGCTCTTCCCTTGCACACTATTGAAACACCGTCGTGATCGTCCGACAGCTCAAAGACCGCCCCGCTTCTGTCATCGGCTATCGCGGCACGCACCCTTTCGGCGGAAATATCCGCCAGCACCGCCCTTGCCTTATCCGGAACGGCATTCGGGATCCTTCCTCCCTCAAAGCTCACAACGCTTCCCTCTCCGCCAAGCTCCGCCGAAAAAACGGAACGCATCATGCCCTTTTCGGCATTGATAACGGGAAAGCTGCCGTCGGGAGTGAATACCCTGCACGGAAATCCGTCATACTCCTTATAGATCTCCAGATCCTCCGAGCCGTTTTCCTCGTCCGTGCCGAATATCAGCCGAACTCCGCTTTTAAGCGGGATCCCAAGCTCCTTGACACAATACAGCGCCCACAGCGCCGCCACGGCGGGGCCTTTGTCATCGATAGTTCCGCGTCCGTACAGAACGCCGTCCTTCTCGACAAGCTCAAACGGATCGGTATCCCAATTATCGCGTTCAACAGGCACAACGTCCAGGTGCGCGAGTATGCCAAGCTCCGCCATATCGCAGCCGTCGGGCAGATAGTCAGCGCACAACACCGCGTCTCCGTAAACCGTCGTTTTAAAGCCCATCTTTTCACATATACGGCGCATTGTATCCAGTGCGCGCCTCGGTTCCGTGCCGAACGGCACTCCCTCGCCCGGCTCTCCCATAACGCTCGGGACAGCAACCAGCTCCGCCAGATCCCGAATGATATTTTCTTTATTGCCAAGGATAAATTCTTCGATCTTGTTATTCATCAACGACCTCTATTCTTCATAATATCGATCATAAGATCAGCGGCCTTGTAAACGTCGCCGCAGCCCGTAGTTATAACAAGATCGCCGCTCTGCACATTGTCCGTAACATACCCTGCGACCTCCTCAAACGTCGAGAACCACACACACCCGTCGATCTTGTCGGCAAGATCCTTCGCAAAAATGTTGTAGGTGTTCTTTTCGCGGCTGCCCATGATCTCGGTAAGCACGACCTTGTCGGCAATGGAAAGCGCCTTGGCAAAATCGTCCAGCAGCATAGCCGTTCTCGAGTAGGTAAACGGCTGGTGCACGACCCACACGCGCTTAAAGCTCATATCCTTCGCGGTCTTAAGCGTCGCGGCGATCTCCGCGGGGTGATGACCGTAGTCGTCCACAAACGTCACGCCATCGATCTCCGCGAGCTTTTCAAATCTTCGCATAGCTCCCGCAAACTGATCCAGTCCGCGCTGTATCGCATCGATCGGGATACCCGCAGAATACGCCGCAGCAGCGGCCGCAACCGCGTTGTATACGTTGTGTACGCCCGGAACGCTCAGCACGATCTCGCACAGCTCCTCACCCTTGTTCATCAGCGAGAACGTTCTCCGGAAGTCAGAATGCTGCCGGATATCTTCGGCATAAAAATCGTTGGACTCGCTCTTTCCGAACGTCACGAATTTCGCGTCGGAGCGGCATTTTTTCAGCACTTCGCGAACGTTTTCGTCATCGCCGTTGGCAACTATGATATCGGTTGTCAGCCCGCAGAATTTTTCAAACGACGCCTTCAAATTGTCCATCGTCTTGAAGTAATCCATATGATCCTCATCAATATTGAGAATAATGGAAATATTCGGGAACAGGTGCAGAAACGTATCCTTGAACTCGCACGCCTCGCACACCATATATTCGGACTTCCCCGCGCGTCCGCTGCCGCCGATAGCGCGGAGCTTTCCGCCGATCACCGCGGAAAAGTCTATGTCCGCTTCCTTCATTATCATCG
>JAIEDJ010000255.1 GCA_029068025.1 Oscillospiraceae bacterium
ATAGGAACCGGTTCGAATATATTTGTGACGATCACTGCTATTCCCGCCGTTATGAGTATTCCGATAGGAATGATCGCCGTTATACTTGCGGGACTGTTTGCACTGTCGGCGGTTTCGATATTCCTTGTTACGATGAAGGTCAACAAAATATCTCCCGTCCGCGCTATCTCGGGAGCGAAGAACGAGATATATTTCGACAGCAGACTGAATGCTCCGATAAGCAAAAAGCTTCTGTCGCCAAGTCTCGCGCTGAGACAGTTCACCTCCGCAAAGCGCAGATATGTCGGAACGCTCGTTATTGTTGCCGTTCTCGTATTTTTTATGATGACGGTGACTATCCTCGCAAATACCATTACCTCAAAATCAGCATTGGAATCAATGGGAGCAGTGGTATCCGAGATCAACATTTCTCCCAAGGAAAAGCTGTCGGACAGCGATCATGAAAAGATAGAAAAAGAGATAGAGCGATTTGCCGGGATCGAAAAAGCATATTATACAAGCAACTCATATTTTTCGTTTAACGGTGAGGAAATGCTGGGCAGCGTTTACAAGGATCCGTCACTGCTGCCCGTGCTTAAAGGTCGCGCTCCCGAATACGACAACGAGATAGTAATATCAACGATCCTGCTTGAAGAGTTTGATCTGAAAGTGGGCGATGAGGTAATGATCGGACGGCGCGGGAAAAAAGAAACGTATCTTATTACCGGTACGGTTCAGCTTCTTAACGACGTGGGAAGATGTTTTCTGATATCCGCCAAGGCCGCAGAACGGATAGGGTTTGACGGTCCGCTTTTCGGAAGCTATTCTTTAAAAGACAATAATGAGGAGATCAACCAAAAGATCGTTGACACGCTAAATGAAAAATACGGCGATATCATCGAAGCGGAGGTAAGCGATGAGCTTATAGACGATACCACCGGAACAGCAATAAACGCAATGCAGCTTATCATCTACGTTTTTTCGGTATTGTTTTCCCTTATTGTGGTGCACATGGTCTGCTCAAAGGCGTTTATTCAGGAGCGCATCGACATCGGTATTTTCAAGGCTACGGGATTCAAAACGTCGGGGCTGCGGCGTCAGTTCGCGTTCCGTTTTCTGATCGTTTCGATCCTTGGCTCGGCAATAGGCGGAGCATTAAGCTGTTTCCTTTCGGGTAAAATGCTGAATATCCTGTTAAAAAGTATTGGCATAACCAACTTTAACACGAACCTCACCTTCTCGACATTCGCAATACCGATAGCAATTATCTGCGCGAGCTTTCTGATATTCTCCTACCTTGCTTCAAGGAAAATCAAAACGGTAAAGATCAGAGAACTTGTCACGGAATAATAACAACCATATTTCTTTGATTCTGTATGTCCGGATAACGCTTGCTGACATACTGTGCGAAGAGATAAAACAACTGCTGCGCCGTGATCCATGAACGGGATCGCGGCGCAGTTGATATTTAATCGAAATTACTTTTGCATTTCCCGCAATTTGAACAGCCGTTGCAGATCGGTCTGCTGCCGCACATCGCACAATTGCCGCCGTAGCTCGGAACGTACAGCTCGTTTTCGGGGATCATGTTTCCGAAACGGTCGGTGAGCTTCCATTGTATCGGTTTTCCGGAGAAGTTCATTCCCGACTTGAACGCCATTTCACTTTGTATCTGCTTTTTCGGAAGAACATAACGCCTGCCGTCCTTGATGAAAACCGTTCCCGTTTCGATAAAGCAAAACGTGATATTTCGGCTGACACATTCTTCACGCAGCGCCTTCACCCATTCAAAATCGCACGGACGTGAACCGTCGTAATTCTCACCGCCGCAGATCACCTGCTCAATTTGTCCGCTGTCGAGATATTTCCCGATCTTGACCGCGCCAATAAACGGAGCGCACATTATACCCTTGTGTTTGAACGGCAGATCAAGCAATATCGGTATACGCTCATCCGCACGGCGCTGATTTTCGCAGGTAACGTTGAAGATCACATTCTCCCAGCCGTCTCCCCAATCATCGGGCAGACATTCCTGTACACGCTGAGGACGCTTTGTGAGCAGAAAAAATTTCACATCGGGGCGGCAGCGCATTATTTCCCACGCGTCGGCGCGCCACTCGTCCGCCTCCTCCAGGAAAAAGTCCGAGGTCATACAGACGCGGATAAGTTCGCCGCTTTGTATCTTGAATGCGCCGCTTCTGCTCTTTTGCAGCGGATAATCAAACGCGGTCTTGGTGCGGAATATCTCCGCGCCGTTTTTTTCGCGCTGCTTATCGAGAAAATACATATAACAGTGCTCGCAGCCCTCGGAGCATTTAACACAGCCGTGCCACGGATTCCAGATGTCGTGCATTTCTTCCTCCCGGGACAAATATGATCAGCACCGCACAGGCTTTGTGCGGTGCTGTGTCTATATTGTAACATATTCGGGAATAATTGTCAATGCTTCAATTTGCCAATCACCTTTGCGATATCCCCGTCAATAAGGATCGAACGCTCGGAAATTTCTTTCGGACAGCCCGCTTCTCCGAAATTCACACACGCGTAAACGGCGTTCGGATTTTCTGCGGCAAGCTGCCAGAACGGATATTTTATGATCGCGGGAGTATTTGAACCGACCCCCAGTTCAAGATACAATATCCGTGAATTTTTGTGTGAACGGATAAAATCCGAATAGCACCGCGCGGCTCTGCGCCAGCCATCATCCTCAACAAAGCTGTCGTCGGCGCGGAGATTCATTGTCATCGTCTTTCCGCAGTGCGGACATTTCGGGATAAGCTCAGACGGGATCTTCATATCCTTTTGCCGTTCGTACATCTGCTTAACAAGTTCTTCATTGTCAAAGGTTTCATTACAGCAAGGCTCGGAGCATTGAAACAGCCCGTAATCTCCCTGCGTATAGAACAGCCGCTTTTTATCAAATCTGGCTTTCTGAAAACAGTGGTCAACATTAGTAGTGATCACAAAATAATCTTTGTCTTTCACCAGCGAAAGCAGATTGTTGTAAAGCGGTGTTGGCAGCTTGGAGTAACGGTTCAGCATTATGTTGCGGCTCCAGAACGCCCACACTTCCTCCGGCGTTTCAAACGGATAAAACCCGCCGGAATACATATCGTGAAAATCGTATTTTTCCTCAAAGTCGGCGAAGTTATCACGAAAGCGCTTCCCCGAGTAGGTAAATCCCGCTGCCGTAGACATTCCCGCTCCCGCGCCTATCACGACAGCGTCCGCGTCTTGGAGCGCCGATCTCAGGCGTTCAATTTCCTCCGAGTAACCGCTTGTAGATCGTGCAGTCACTATCCTTGAAAACATTGAAGATCACCTCGATATTATTATTTTCACGCAGAAATTCGTCCACTGTTTCAACGGCGATCTCCGCGGCTTTTTCGTTCGGGAAATGAAATTCTCCCGTTGAGATACAGCAGAACGCAATGCTTGAGATACCGTTTTGCACAGCAGTTTTCAAGCACTCGCGGTAACAAGATCGCAGCTGCTCGCAATGCTCATTGGTGAGCTTTGCGCCAACATACGGTCCTACCGTGTGGATAACTTTATCGCACGGCAAATTATACGCGTCGGTTATTTTCGCCTGTCCCACCGGTTCTTCAAAGCCCTGTAGCGTTTTCCGCGAAGCGGATAATGCGTGCATTATCTCCGCACACTCCAAACGTAATTGCACTCCGGAAAATGTGTGAATAGCATTGTCGATGCAGCCGTGACACGGACAGAAGCAGCCGAGCATTCCCGAGTTTGCGGCGTTGACGATAGCGCCGCATTTCAGCGTGGTAATATCGCCCTGCCACAAATAAATGTGCGGCTTTATCGGTGTTAGATCTTTGTAATTCACAACGCCTTTTTCGGCGATCTTTTCGCGGAGTAATTCGTCCTGAACCGTGAGGAATTCCTCCGAAACAGGCTTGGAAGGGCGCACGTTTACAAGGCTGCGGAACAGTCTGAAACGTTCATCCTCACTTTCCGGAACATCAATATCTTTATAGTCCGTATTTTCGGACAGCAAATATTTTATTAAAAACAACAGTTTTTCGGAACGGTTCAATATTATCCCAGCCTTTCTATCGCCTTTACCGGACAGCTTTCAAAACAAGCTCCGCAGTGCAGACAGTTCTCGGGAACTATCTCAAATGGTTTTCCTGGCTTTACGCAGCGCTGCGGACAAACCTTTTCGCATTTTCCGCACCCGACGCATTTGTCTGTTATTTTATAACCTTTAAACTCAGGCTTCCCGTTCCCGATAACATAGTTTTCTCTGAAAATAGGATTTACACCAAGATTAAAATATTCGATCTCTGCGTCTTTTATTTCAAAAACGATGCCGATATTTCTTGTATCCCCGGGGTAAACGTTGGCAAGATAGGGCTGTTCATCAAAGATAGTATCAATGCAGGCGCTCTGACGTTCGTCCGATACCGGAACGGCTTTCGCGGAAACCCGTATCATTTCTTTAAAGCGCGTGTAAGCAAGTATCTGCACTCTGCCGTCCGCAAGAAGCTCACGGCAGAAATTTTTTCCCCTCGCAGTGAAAAAATAAAAGCTCTCATCATCAAAATGAATAGCGCTGATACAGCGTATCTGCGGAGCGCCGCTGCCGTCAACGGTAGCAAATGACAGCACCCCGACCAGCTTTAATTTTTCCAAACAAGTTTTTGCGTCCATTTATGCTTCCTCCAGTTCAATTATCTTAATTCTGTTCGTTTTTCTTGGCTTTGTGTGCGGCTGTTCGCCGTCGATATATCCCAATATCACAAAGCATACGCAGGAATAATTTTCGGGAACTCCCCACGCTTTCAAAAGTTCCGCGCCCTCGGGATTATCAAAGGTTTCCTCGCCTCGGGAAATAATACAAGATGAAATACCAAGCTCCGCCGCCTGGAGCACCATATTCTCGGCAATGCAGAACGCGTCCGCAACACGGAACGCAAAATTATTCTGCCCGAAAATTGCCGCCGCACACGGCGCTCCGTAAAATCCGTTTTTAATAGTCGGATCGTCTATTGTGCTTGGCTGCTCCGCCGAGACATATGAACCGACCAGCCGCGAACGGTCGAATTTCGCGAGGTTCATGATCCCGAGCTTTGTTGTAAGCGCTTTATCGCGAATTCCGACGATCATGCTGCGCTGACCGCCGCCCGCGTTCGGCGCGTAATTTCCCGCTTCAAGAATCAACTCCAGATCGGCGTGTGATACTTGCTTATCTGTGTATTTTCTGACGGAATGTCTGGATCTGATTATATCAATTAACATTGTAAGATCTCCTTGTTATGATATTTCTTTCCAGCACTGCGGATCAGCGGCGTAGAAATTGCCGTCTTTGCCGCTTGTCACGGCGGGACAGCCTCTGCACCACGCCTTTAATTCACACTTTGAGCATTTCTCGAATTTATCGTAATCGCGGTATTGTTCCATTTCGCACACCCACACATCCGCGATCCTGTCCTCGAAAACATTACCGACCTTGCTGTTCTGCACTCTGCGGCAGGCGAAAATATCACCGTTCGGGAGAATAGTCAAGTGACAGTTTCCGCAGTTGCAGCCGCCGTAGATCATATCTTTATCGGCATTTTCCGGGATCTTGAATTCGCCCGTTTCGTATTCGTACAGCGTCCACAAATGATCCTTTTTGTTGAAATATGTGGTGCAGCCCTGCGCTTCGTATTCCTTGAATTTCTTATCGCATAACTGCAGCAGCTCACGATAGCGCAGCGGCTCGATATTCGTATCCTTTTCTCCGCTTGTGGGACAATACCTCGCGAATGCGAATACATCAGCTTTGTTTGCGACGGTATCAATGATATCGGGGATCTCCTCGATATTTGTTCCCGAAACCGTCGTCATAACAACCGCGCGAATTCCCGCTTTCTTGATACAGTCGAGCTTTTCAAGCGTAATATCGAAGCTGCCGGGTTTGCGGAACCAATCGTGCGTTTCTCTCATGCCGTCCAGAGAAAGCTGATATTTTTCACAGCCAAGCGATTTTAATTCGCGGCAGACCACGTCGTTCAGATGAAACGGATTGCCGAGTATCGTGAACGGAATTTCATACTTTTTCAGTAATTTCAGCAGCTCCCAAAAGTCAGGGTGCAGTATCGGATCTCCGCCCGTTATGTAAAAATACGGCAGACGGTCATAGACCTTGCAGAAGTCAAGGCAGTTGTAGAACGTATCTTCAAGCTGTTGCCGATCCATAGACTCAAGCGTCTTGCAGTTGTTCTCGGAGAAGATATAGCAATGCTTGCAGCGCTGGTCGCAGTCGTCCGTGATATGCCACTGAAAAGAAAAGTATTTGCTCATTTTGACTACCTCGCATATGTAAATCGGTTTCCCGAATAATTTCGTATATTCCCGAACGGATTTCTACGTTCGGGAACGCTTGTAATTATCTCGAGAGATAATTACTTGTCACCCGCTCCGCAGGCAGAGCCGCACGCAGAAGGCTTTTGCTCGGGCTTTCCACCCGCTCCGCACGCAGAACCGCAAGCTGAAGGCTTGTCACCCGAACCGCACGCAGCGGGCTTGTCGCTTGTGCCGCAGGCGGAAGCCGCCCCCAGGGCAGAAGCAGCTGCGGTGCTGTTTTCGCTGTTCCAATCGGATAAATTCGCAAGTGCCATGTTAATGTACCTCCGTGTTTTATTCGGAATTTTTGTTTCCGTGACTTAATTCTAACACATCAAAATGTTATTTACAAGTACGCACTTTTTTATTACCGGGTAACCTTTTTGTAACCTTTGCGTTACGGCGGGAAATATCAACGAAAAAAATTTCTCTTGACTTTTTTAAGCACATATATTATAATTTAAATATAACATTCTATTTTGAACTATTGGAGGAAATACCATGCTGACAAAAGAAGAAATGCCCGCCTGCCCTGTAGCCACGACAGTTGCCCTGATCGGCAGCAAGTGGAAGCTGCTGATAATGAGAAACCTGCTTTCCCGCCCGTGGAGATTTAACGAGCTACGCAAGGATCTGAACGGAGTAAGCCAGAAGGTACTGACAGACAGTCTGCGTTCAATGGAGGAAGACGGGATAATTATCCGAACCGTTTATCCGGAAGTTCCGCCGCGCGTGGAGTATTCGCTCTCCGAGCTGGGAGAGTCTATGCGCCCGATCATGGACGCTATGTACGCTTTTGGTATGGAGTATAAGAAAAGCAGAATATAACCGTATCTCCGTGTATATTGTTCTGCGATCTGAATAGTTATCGTCTTAAAAAATCTTGCCGCCTTGCAGCGAAGGTGGCTCAGCTTGTATAAAAACCCCTCTCGGGGAGAGGGGGAGAGAGAATAGTGGGGCTCCGCCCCGCGCCCCGCCAAAGGGCTGCGCCCTTTGGAATCCCCCAAATAGGACTTTTTCTACAGTCTGTGCCGCCTTCCTGTAAAGGCGGCTTTTTGTATCATAAAACACGCACAAAAAATCTGCTCCAAATTTGTGCAGCTTGACAAATTTTCGCATTTAGTTTATAATTTTTTAAAAAGCGCCGAATTTTTTAATAGAAAATGTGTTTGTAATTATAGGAACCACCGAGGAGGAATAACATGGAGGATCGCGAAATAATCGGACTGTTTTTCAAACGCGATGAAACGGCTCTCCGCGAGGTCTCGCAAAAATACGGGACATACTGCAAAGCGATCGCACGAAATATCTTAAATAATACGGAAGAAGCGGAGGAGTGCGTCAACGATACATATATGCGCGCATGGGAATCGATACCGCCGAAAAAGCCGTCCGTGCTGAGCGCGTATTTAGGACGGATAACAAGAAATCTTGCGTTGAACAGGATCCGTTTTTTCAAGTCCCAGAAGCGCGGCGGCGGTGAGTCCGAGCTGTCGTTTGACGAGCTTGACGAGTTCGTGTCCGGCAAATATTCCGTTGAGCTCGAATCGGAACGCAAGGAGGTTGTCGCCGCGCTGAACGCCTTTCTGGACAAGCTCCCCGCGCGTCAGCGGCTGCTGTTTGTCGGACGATATTGGGGCTGCTGCGACCTCGCGGAGCTTGCCAAACGGCACGGAATGTCGCGGAGCGCAGTTTCGGAAAATCTCGCGAAAACGCGGGAAATGCTCAGAAATTATTTGTCGAAAAGAGGTTTTGAAATATGACAAAGGAACAATTTATAAACGTCATAGGCGATATCGACGACAAATTTCTGAGCGAGCTTGCCGCCGAATATCCGCCGAATGACGGTGACGATTTTTATGACGTGTTTATCGAGGATATGGAAAAGCCGCAGACTATCCGCCTGACTGATCGGCGCGTTCCGTTTTGGAAGATCGCGGCTTCCGCGGCGGCTGTTGTTTGCGTGATCACGGCGGGACTTTTCGTATTCCTGAGACAGCAGCCGCAGTATGTACCGTCTCCCGGCGACAGCAGAAGCGGAGTGAGCATATCGAATCCAAAGAGCGACCCGGCGAGCGAATTCAGTTCAACGATACCGGAAAGCTCCGACAGTGACATATCAAGTGAAGATCGTCCCAAATACGGTTTCTTTACGGTTTGGTTCAAAAATGATGTGACCGACACGGGCGGAAATAAGATGACTTTTCGTTCGGAGACCGTGGTCAAATCCAACAGCCTTGATTTTGCGCAGATCGGTATTGAATACAGAGGAGCAACGGAAGGATTTCCGATCTATGTTCAAATATACAAAAAAGCTGATAGGAAAGAGCGGAGCGTCAGCGAAATGGTCAAATTTACCGACAGCGGGGCGGATAAGCTGACAATAAACTACACGGAAGCTGTCGAGCCGGGAGACGAGCTTGTGCTTTTAATAACCGCGAGCGAAGGCGCTTATGCAGAGGGATCGTGGATGCCGTAAAAAATAACAGGGGGAAAATATATTATGAAAAAGACAAAATTCACAGCATTGGCATTAGCACTTGTAATGGGGATCGGAGCGCTTTCCGGGTGCTCCGATGAAGACGAGCCGCAGATGGAATATATTGACGCGGGCGCGCTTGCGAACGCGTCCCTGCCGCAGATCTCGGCGGTCGATCTTGAGAACGGCGATAATCCAAGCGCGGCGGGCGGTTCGGCAGGAAGTTCGGGTCACGAAGCTCCGGGCTCTGGCAATTCGGTCTCCGACAGCTCGGGCAGCACACAGCCGTCCGGAAATTCCGCCGGCACATCAAGCCCGGCAAATAATTCAAACAGCGCACCGACCGAAAGCAAGACCGCCGAGATCGTGATTCCGAATGTGACCGAGTACGGCACTTATATCGCGGAATTCGGCGTGTTCGATTCGGAAAAGGCAAAGTCCGTGCTGCTCGGCGGCGTTGATATAACGCCCACGATCCGTGATTACGGCAAGGATGATCCTGATCATCAGTATCCCGTCTACAGTTGGGATACCGACGGCGTGAGCCTTTATGTAAACAACAATTATCCATCCCTGGATTTGCATAAAGAACAAGCAACTCTTATTTATACGATGTTTCTTCCGCCAAATAACAGATCAAACGGCTTCATTGACGATTACGAGCACATAAACGACGAGCTTGATTTTTGCACGCGTGAACAGGCAGTTAAAAACATCAAAGAAACTCTCAATAAAATAGGCATAACCGTGTCCGGCAGCGCCGACGTTTACACGCTATGCCAAGGCGATCTGCAAAAGCTTGTTGATGAGGATATCGCTGCGGGGAGATTTTACGATCCTCACTCGTCAATGAAGGATCTGGACAGGAAGCCTTTGACGTCATATACCGTGGATAAATCACAGGAGGGTTACTACATAGTTTTCAAGCAGGAGAACAGTGGAGTTCCGGTTTATAATTTTCATCACCATTACAAGACTTTCACAGATCTGACGATCTTCCATCCGGAAATAACCGCAATATATTCCGCGGACGGATTGGTTCGGCTGAGTGTAAACGGATACCGCAGCAATATAACCGAAACGGGAAAGGTAAATCAGCTTATCTCTCCGGAATCCGCCGTGCAGTCGGTGACAAAGAAATATACCGATATGGGCGCGTCGCGCGTTGACTTTGATAAGCTGGAATTGATGTACGTATTAACTCCCAACACCATAGACGGCAAGATCAACATACTTAAAGCGAAGCTGATCCCCGCGTGGGTCTGCACTGTTCATTATACACAATGGACGCTTGACAAAGATATCAGGGATTATGGCTACGTCACATCAAAGGATGTCGTGCTGATAGACGCGCAGACGGGGGCTGAGATCATATGAGATTCTTACACGCTTTTTTTAATGATATGAAGCGCCGCGTTATCTCGCCGAGCTTTTGGATAATGGTGTTTCTCGCCGCGGCGGCTTATATCGCGAGCAGCATTGAAGAGCTTAAATTCATGTGGAACAGCAGCCATGCCGACGTGCTTTATTTCTTCGACATGGCGCATAATATCGGATATTTCTCATCTATTTCGCTTCTATGCTGCACAGCCATAAACTGCACTTCTTTTCTTAACGACTATCACAGCTTTTATTACAGAAGCGCGGCGCTTCGTTCGGGAAAACGCAATTACGCTCTGTCCAAATATCTGTCATGCGTAGTCACAGGCGGTCTTACATTAGCGCTCGGGTTGGTGCTTGTGTTTCTGATCCTGATGTTACGGTTTCCGTTTATATCGGAGGACAGCAACGTTCTTGACAGTTGGCTTCACTCGGGCTATTTCGGCGGAGAGAGCCTGGAGCGCGGAAATTACTTCGGTTTCGCGGTGATCTGCGCGTTTTTGGCATTCCTTTTCGGTGCTGTATGGTCGGCGGTCGGAGTGTGCGTTTCGGCGTTTATCACGGACAGATACGTTGCCTCGTTTTCGCCTTATGTGATATGGTATGTGACAAAAAAGCTGCTTAAAGGAATATTCAGAACAGAGGTCATTTTCAGAGGAAATTACAATATCGGCGGAACGGCGGGCAGTCTGCTGTTCGCGGTCGGATATCTCGGCGTGGTGATCGCGGTGCTTGGAGTGATTTTCTGTATCAAGGCTTGCAGGAGGTGCGCGGATCAATGAAAAACATACTCAAAAACGCGAAATGCTGCTCAAAGATCGCCGCGCAGAACATTTTATCATGGGCACAGAATTACCGGATGATAATGCTGCTGCTTTTGCTTGGCGCGACCGTCGCGCAGTACTGCGCGGAACTTGAGCCGTATTCGGATAAGGTCAGAGCGGAAATAAACGGACTCGCCGTTCTGCCGGTAATGTACAACAGTTATATAAGCTATTTTCGTGTGGTGATACAGCTCGGAATAGTTTTGATGTTCAGCAACGCGCCGTTTAAAAACGCCGATTCGATGTTTTGCGTAATGCGCACGGGCTATGCCAGATGGTGCGCCGGCGAGCTGCTGTATATAGTTTCGGCTTCGTTCATTTACACAGTCTCGCTGTTTGTGATGACAAATATTTTCTGTGTGAACAAACTTACATATTCGCTTAAATGGGGCAGAACATTCACAGCAATGCAAGACGGCACATTTGGTTACGGCGTGCACAGCAAGGTCTTGCTGCAATACAAGCCGCTTGAAGCGCTGCTGCACACGATGCTGTTTATTTTCTTGCTGTCTGTGCTTTTCGGGCTTTTGATCTTTCTGATGTCGAGCTTGGTCGGCAGATCGTCGGGGGTTTTTATAGCGTCGGCGCTGGTTCTGCTGGGATTAATGCCCAACTTCACTCAGCGCCCCGCGCTCATAGCGAAGCTGTCGCCTTGCTCGCTCACGGAAATAAGCATGACGGACAAGCTCGGGATATCCTATTACCCAAGCCTCGCTTACGCGTACACGGTGCTTTGTGTATTGATAGTGATCTTGTTCTCGGCGAACATCATTATTTATTCAAACAGGAAAATTCGGCAGAATATCTATGCGGCGGAGGTGTGATAATGAGTATTATTTCGGTCAACGGACTTGTAAAACGCTTCGGAAAAAACACCGTATTAAACGGCGTAAACGTCGAGTTTGAAGCCCACCGGATCCATGGACTTATCGGCAGAAACGGCAGCGGAAAAACCGTTCTGATGAAATGTATCTGCGGTTTAACTCCTATAACGGGCGGCACGGTAACGGTAAGCGGAAAGCGTATCGGCAAGGATTGTGAGATAATCCCAAACGCGGGAGTTATCATTGAGACCCCGGGATTCCTGCCGAATTTATCGGGCTATTCCAATCTGAAAAATCTCGCGGCACTTAATGGCAGGATCGGAAAGGACGAGGTTCGCGCGGCGATCTCAAAGGTCGGACTGAACCCCGACGAGAAAAAGCACGTTGGCAAGTATTCTCTCGGAATGCGCCAGCGCTTGGGACTTGCGCAGGCGATCATGGAGGATCCTGAGATCCTGATCCTCGACGAACCGATGAACGGCTTGGACAAGGACGGCGTTAAGGATATGCGCCAGTACCTGCTTGATCTGAAGGCTCAAGGCAAGACGATCCTGATAGCCTCGCACTCCGCAGAGGACATCGATGTGCTGTGCGATACGGTTTGCGAGATGGATAAAGGCATATTGACTCCCATTAGATAAAACATAATTTTGGCAGCGTATTATACTAATCCCACTTTAGAGTATTGAGATAAGTGCGACAATTACCGCACAGTTACCTATTTTTTTATAGGAAACTCTAAGTGGGATAAGTATTAGGCGCTGCCGATTTTTTTCCCGCTGCCGGTCCGCCACATTTTTATAAGATATATTGCATTATTATCGTATTTGTGATACAATAAAAATGCCGTCAAAAATATTTAAGGATTATTTAATAATTTCCCGGTCTGTAGAAAGAGTACTTATTTGGGGATTTCAAAGGGCGAAGTCCTTTGATGGGGTGCGGGGCGAAGGTCTGTCGGTCAGCCCCTCTGTCACTTTGGTGACATCTCCCCGGCGGGGAGTCACCCGCAATTCTCTCCCCCTCTCCCCGGGAGGGGGGGTATACAAGCTGAAAATTATTTAAGGATTATTTAATAATTTCCGTGCTATAATGAGATCACAAAAACGAAAGGAGCATCGGAATGTATTTACGAATTCTTAAAAAAGATTTAAAGCGCAAGAAAACGATGAACGTTATTTTGCTGATCTTTGTGATCCTGGCGGCAATGTTTATCGCGAGCAGCGCGAATAATCTTATCACGGTGAACGGCGCGCTGGATAACTTCTTTGAAAAAGCCAACACTCCCGATTATTGGTTCGCCACAACGAACACCGCGGATATGGAACGTTTTGAGAAATTTGCCGAGGAAAACGACTACGACTATTACGCGGCAAGGCTTATCCAGATCGAGCCGAAAAACGTTCTGGTGGAGGGCGAAAGATTCGAGTATTCCAACACACTTGCGTTGTCAACTCTCGGAGGAATAAAGATCTTTGACAAGAACGACACTGAGATCACCCGTATCAATGACGGCGAGATTTACGTCACCGGCTTTATATTCGGCGCAACGGAAAACGATTTTCACGTTGGAGGAAAAGTGTTTATAAGCCAGAAC
>JAIEDJ010000256.1 GCA_029068025.1 Oscillospiraceae bacterium
TTCGGAAGCGGATATGCGTCGCTGAACGTCCTTCTTGAATCCCCCTTTGACGTTATTAAGCTGGACAAGCGATTTATCGAAAATATGATGACCTCGGACAAGGGACGCAGTATTCTCGAAAATGTTCTGCAAATGGCGTCAAATCTGGACATGACTGTTCTTGCCGAGGGCGTTGAAACAAAGGAGCAGGTCGAGCTTCTTCAAAACATAGGCTGCGATCAGGTACAGGGATATTATTACGCAAAGCCTATGCCGGAGGATGAATTTTTCGAACTGCTTAAAAAGCAGCAGGATTGAATGCCGAAGAGCATTGCTAAATGATGGAGCCGGCCTTACAGCAAGGTCGGCTTGTATGTTTTGGCGGCGTTTCCTTAATTACACCGGATTATTATTCAAGTCCTTTTTTCTTATAAGCCAGAGCGAATAATACGATCCCGATCAAAAAATTGACCGCGATAACGATAATGCTTTTTACCGACACCTCGGAGCTTCCTATTCCGTTTATAAGGTCGCTTATCTGTTGGGAATAAATTATTCCCGCGACCTTTCTTATGCTCTCGTTGAACATTGACAGCATGGGTACAAAGGCGAATACCATCATTATCGGAATGGTCAGTGAGGTTGCCGCCATTTGATTTCTGCTGAAGATCCCGATCACCGCGCCGATGACCTCAGATAAAATAATACCGGATATCATCGACAGAATAAACCTTGCAAGCTCAGCCCCGCTGTATCCTCCGAGTACGGCAAAAACCGCTGTGCCGACCATGCATATGATGAAAATATATAAGCCGACGCTTATAATATACTGCCACGGCTTTACATTGCTCATCATAAGCGCCCGAAGGGTGTTCTTTTCCTTTTCTTCGGCAATAATTGCGGACATACACGTCAGCGGAGCCATGCCCACAAACATCACCGCAAACAATTTCACAAAAAAGTGTTCGGGCATATCATCAATCTTTACCGTGTTTTCCATAATTATAACCATTACGGGAAAC
Source organism: Oscillospiraceae bacterium (assembly GCA_029068025.1). Lineage (GTDB taxonomy): Bacteria > Bacillota > Clostridia > Oscillospirales > Ruminococcaceae > CAG-115. Next base: position 1,002 of record JAIEDJ010000256.1, read on the forward strand.
ATTAAAAACTGGATCAGAACCGTTTTGTTTTTGACCGTGTCAAGTATTTGCTTCATAAATATAGCTTTGATGTTGTTCATACCGCAAGCTCCTTTCCCGTAAGCTCCATAAATACCGTTTCAAGATCCGGCTCGGTGGTATGTATAGTTTCCGCATGACCGCTTCTGATAAGCTCCGCGACCTTGTCAGCCGCGTTTTCATCGTGGGAGAGCTGTATATCCGAGCCGTCCGAAAGATGTATTTTCAGCATACGCCTGTGATTATATCTTCGGCATATTTCGCGGGGAGAACCGTGCTCCACGATCTTTCCCTCGTTGATCATCACAATATCGTCACAAAGCTTTTCGGCTTCCGACATCGTGTGCGTTGTAAGAAAAATGGTTTTCCCATTCCCTTTTTCCTCGAGCATCATTTTGTGGATCTCGCCGGCAGTGGCGGGATCAAGTCCGCTTGTGGGTTCGTCAAGGAATAAGATCTCGGGGTCTGTCATAAACACTCTGGCGAGCCGAAGTCTGCTCCGCATACCCTTTGAGAGCTTTGCGGCGGGTGTTTTCCTTGCGCTCTCAAGCCCGACCTTTTTCAGAGAGTTCAGTATATTGTCTTTTTTAACGCCGTATATTTCCGCAAATATTTTCAGGTTATCATAGCAGCTCAGACGTTCGTAAACACCAAAGTCGTCCATCATTATGCCGAACCTTTTATTATCATCGCCGGTGAGCTTATCGGCGCTTATACCGTTTATTTCGGCCGTTCCAAGGTCGCGCGTGAGCTGGCCGGTGAGTATTTTTATAAGCGTTGTCTTGCCCGCTCCCGACGGACCGAGAAGTCCGAATATCTGCCCCTTGAGTACGTTAAAGCTCAGTCCGTCCAGGACTCTTTTGCCGGCGAATGATTTTACGATATTATTTGCAGCGATCGTCACTTCCATATCACTCTTCCTCCTTGTAACGCTTCAAAGCCTCTTCAAGTCTGCGGTTTTCCTGCTTCTCAGCCAGTACCGATATCAGCGTGCTTACAAAGCAGCTTATGACAAAGCACACGATAAACATTATCCACGCAAGCGGCACATCCGCGGGAAACCAGTCAAACAGGAAAATAAATCCGATCATTACCGCAAACGCTCCCGCAAACATAGCGATTATCCTTGCGGCGATCGGCATTTTCTTTATCAGAATATCCGTTGTAAAGATCAGCCGCAAGCCGACTATTATGGAAACCGCAAGCAAAAACTGAAAGCTTGTGGCAACGCCTACGCCCGCATTTCCCAAAGAGAAAATAGTGGATAAGCCGTGCGCCGACGTGCCGAAGAAAATGCAAAAAACATTCAGCAGACCTGTGGTTATGCCGTATATCATAAATACATGCGAAAGATATTTAAGTACCGAAAAATTCTTATCCATTTAACATACCCCCAATCTTTTTTTCAGCTCATCGGCATATTGTCTTGACGCAATAAGCTGTTCGCCGTTTTCAAGAGTTATGCGTATCCTGCGGTCGAGCTCGGCTTTGAGAGAGCGAATATATTTCAGCCGAACAATGCAGGATTTGCTGATACGCAAAAAATTGCCGGTGCAAAGCTTTTCGTCCATTTCGTACAGCTTGAGCTTTGATTCGTAGCAGTCGTTCTCGGTGTATACGAACGTCCTCCTGTCCACCGTTTCGATATACGCAATTTTTGAAATATCAAGTATGTGGGTCTCGCCGTCCTTTATTACCGTCAGCTGATTGTCCGCCATGCGAAGCGCGGCGATAATGTTTTCGGTCTCCGCGGTAAGACTTGCCGCTTTTATTATAATTTCCGTATCGGTAAATTCCGGGTCTATGTTAATAGATATTTTCACGCTATCGCCTCCCCGATAATATATTATCATAACGCATTATTTTTTTCAATAGTACGGTGCGCGACTTGCCGTATTTTATACATGAATTGCCCGAGATCAAAAGTGGACGGCTGCCTAACGGCAACCGTCCCAGTCTGTAGAAAAAGTTCTTTTTCGGGATTCCAAAGGCGACTCCCCGAGGGGGGAGGTGTCACGAAGTGACGGAAGGGCTGACCGACAGACCAGCGCCCTTTGGCGGGGTGCGGGGCGGAGCCCCGCTATTCTCTCTCCCCCTCTCACCGAGAGGGGGGTATACAAGCTGGGACGGCTGCCTAACGGCAACCGTCCTTGTTTTTAGCGCGGCACTTTGCTTTTAATGTGAAATCTGTGTGAAAAATGAATTTAGTCATTGACTTTATTCAATGAATATGATATAATAAATACAGTCACTAAACGGAGGTGTATCATGGGAAAAAGACAGGAAGCAGCTCTTGAAACCAGACAAAGGCTGATAGACGCGGTGAAGAAGCTGTCGGAGACTAAGCCGTATAACGAAATGTCCATAGATGACATCACGCAGACGGCAGGCGTGGCAAAGGGAACGTTCTACACATATTTCAAGCGCAGAGAGGATATTATTTCCGTTATTGCTTATGAGGATCTGGATCGGGCGCTGAAAAGAGCTTCCGATGATAACGCCGATATTGTCGAAAGAATAGCCCGGTTTTTGAATGATTCCGCTTTGATCATTGAAGATACTACGCTGCAGGTCGCGCAGCAGTGGTACCGCAGCGTAACCTCTCCTCTTGACGGCGATACCCTCGGAATGGATAAATTAAGCTATGACAACGGTTTTATTGAACGCTGTCTGCAAAGCGCTGCCGATAACGGTACTTTGCAAGCGGATACGCCCGTTTCTTCGATCTCATTGCAGATCGTTTCGGCATATTACGGCGCAGTCGCACTGTGGTGTATGTCGGACGGAAAAATATCGCATAAGGAAATTATAAAGGATTTTTGCGAGGACAGTCTTCCAAAGATCATAAACGCATACAGGAGGTAATTTTATGGAGCACAAAACTTTAGCTAACGGGATCAATATGCCCATGGTCGGATTCGGCGTGTATCAGGTACCCGATCATGAAGAGTGCGAGCGAAGCGTGCTTGATGCGCTGAACGCGGGCTATCGTCTTATCGACACCGCAGAGAGCTATATGAATGAGGAAGCTGTGGGCTCGGCAGTCCGCAAAAGCGGTCTTGACCGTGATGAGGTTTTTGTAACGTCAAAGATCTGGGTCTCCAATTTCGGGTACGAAAAAACAAAACGCGCGTTCGAGGCAGGCTTGAAAAGGCTTGGCATGGAATATATGGATCTGATACTTCTTCATCAGTCGCTGTCGGATTATTACGGCTCATGGCGCGCTCTGGAGGAATTGTACAAAGAAGGAAAGGTCCGCGCTATCGGCGTATCGAATTTCTATCCCGAAAGACTGACCGATCTTTGCATGAACGCCGAGATCAAGCCCATGGTAAATCAGATAGAGTGCAATCCGTTCTTCCAGAGAGGTACCGATCTTGAATGTGCGAAGCACTTTAATGTTGCGGTCGAGGCCTGGGCTCCGTTCGCGGAAGCGGGCAGAGGTATTTTTACAAACGATATACTCACCAAGATCGCAAAGGCTCACAATAAGACCGTGGCACAGGTTATTCTTCGCTGGAACGTTCAGCGCGGCGTGATCGTTATCCCGAAATCCGTCCGCAAGGAGCGCATTGAAGAAAATATCAATATATTTGATTTTACGCTCACCGATGAGGAAATGAAAAAGATCGGCACGCTCGAAACCGGACATACCGAGATCATAGATCACTATGACTGGCATATTGCAGAGCTTTTGAACACCATCAAAGGCAGAGAGTAAAGGAGAATATCAATGGAAATGATCACTTTAAATGACGGTGTAAAAATTCCCGCCATTGGATTCGGCGTATTTATGATCCCGGCGGACGGCAGCACTTACAAGGCGGTTCGCGAGGCTCTTGACGCGGGCTACCGTCACATCGATACGGCAACGGCTTACTTCAACGAGGAGGAAGTCGGAAAGGCAGTCCGCGACAGCAATATTCCGAGAGAGGAGATATTCATTACAAGCAAGCTGTGGCTTTCGCATTACGGCTATGATCGCGCAAAGCTCGGCATTGACCGTTCATTGCGCAAGCTCGGTCTGGACTATATTGATCTTTATCTTATCCATCAGCCCTACGGCGACGTTCCGGGAGCATGGAAAGCGATGGAGGAGGCAAAAGCGGCAGGCAAGCTGCGTTCTATCGGCGTTTCCAATATGACGCCTAAGATCTGGAACGAATTTGTACCTCAATTTTCTACTATGCCGTCCGTCAATCAGGTGGAGTGCAACCCGTTTTCGCAGCAGAAGGAGCTTCGCGCTATCTTGGATAAAAGCAACGTAAAATTGGAATGTTGGTATCCACTCGGACACGGAAACGCCGAACTGCTGAATAATTCCGTGATCACGGCAATTGCGGAAAAGTACGGTAAAAACGCGGGGCAGATAATTCTCCGTTTTGAGGTGCAGGAGGGCTTTATTACTCTCCCGAAATCCTCAGATCCCGGGCGTATCAAGGGCAATATCAACATCTTTGATTTTGAATTATCGGATACCGAGATGGATTCTATCCGCGCTCTCGATACGGGCAAGACCTCGCACGATCCCGAAGCGCCCGGTGTCGGCGAAACGCTGCTGAAAGCATTTACGGTTGAGGATTAATGTAAAAAGCTCTTGCGCTTTTGCGCAAGAGCTTTCAGCTTGCAGATAAACCCCTCCCGGGGAGAGGTGGGAGAGATCAATGCTGGGCTCTGCCCCCCGCTTAGGGATGCTGCCTCTAAGAACCCTGATGCGGAACGAGATCAGTGCATTTCCCATCACGCCGTTTCCACTGAAATAACAAGCAGCTGAAAAGGGTTTGCCGCCGGGATCTTACACCCGACGGCAAAAAATGAGGTCAATCAATTAGATGTTGTCTGAATTAAAAATGTCTTCAGTCACACGCAAACACGGCTCTTATCTCTTTTTAAGAACAAATTTGCTTGTGAGGTTCTGAAGCTCAGCCGCCTGACCGTTGAGTTCCTCGGAGGACGCGGCGGACTGTTCGGCGGTAGCTGAGTTGGTCTGAACAACAGACGAAATTTGATCCACGCCTACGTTCACTTGCTCGATCATAGCCGCTTGCTCGGTGGAAGCTGTTCTGATATCGCTGATCAGCTTGATCGTCTGATTTGTAACATCAACGGATGAGTTAAGCGCCTCTGCGGTTTCTTCAACAATATGCGAACCGCTTTCGACTGCCGCAATGGTCTGCTGAATGAGTTCGGTAGTATCGGTGGCAGCCTCCGCCGACTTGGACGCAAGGTTTCTGACCTCATCCGCAACAACGGCAAAGCCCTTGCCCGCCGTGCCCGCTCTCGCAGCCTCAATAGCGGCGTTAAGCGCGAGAATGTTGGTCTGGAACGCAATATCCTCGATCGTCTTGATAATATTCGAGATCTCGTTCGATTTATCGGAAATGTTGTTCATTGCGGTAACCATTTCCGTCATATGCTTGTTGGAAAGCGACATCTTTTCGCCCGCTTGATTTGCCTTCAGGTTAGCTTCTTCGGCATTCTTGGCGTTTGTGTCAACCTTATCTTTAAGCGTTGTGATAATGCCCGCAAGCTCCTGAATAGAAGAAGCCTGCTCGGTAGCTCCCGACGCAAGGGACGTAGCGCCGTTGGAGATCTGCGCAGCGCCCTGATTGACATGTTCGGCAGAAATGTCGATCTGCTGCATGGTATCCGACAGTCCATATGCAAGGCTGTTCAACGCTTCGATTATGCTTACAAAATCGCCGTTGAACTCGATCTGGCGGTGAATGTTAAAGTTGCCGTCCGCAAGTTGCTTGCAAAGACGCGAAATTTCGACAATGTAATTGTTCAGCGAGTTTATTGTGCTGTTGATCGAGTCCGCAAGCTGACCTGTTTCATCGTCGGACGTATGCTCCACACTGACATTAAGATTGCCCAAAGCCACAGCGTTCATAACGCTGACCGTTTTCTTGATCGGGTTTGCAATGCCGTTTGCCGTAACGATACAGATAATGACAGCGACAGCGATCACGATCAGACCTACAATGATCGTAATATATAAAGCGAATGTGGTCTCGCTCATCCACTCGTTGACCTCGGTCGTTACTCCGATCACCCAGCCGTCCGTACCGCCGATACGCGAATAGGCAAGGTATCTGCCGCCGACCTCACCGAATACGGCGCTGCCGGAATCGTTCGTTGAAATTGCCTGCTTCTCAAGCTCGCCGCGGAGATCATACTCGGCATTGTTCTTATGAGTGTGATTGATATTGTTCATTCCCTCATCGACGTATTTCTGCTCCATACACGCGATGTACGTACCATTTTCGTCCATGATGTAGGTGCTGCCCGACGCGCCTACTGTGATCTCACTGATGATATCGCGAAGCATAGAACCGTCGATGCCAAAATAGACAACGCCGATAAGCTCGCCGTTATTGATCCCGTCTTTTTTCATGGGAGCGCAGAAGTATATGATCGGTGTGCCGCCGACATCCTGCGGACCAAACACGAACTCCTCGTTCTTCATGCCCTTTATGTAGCAATGGTCTTCTCTGTAATCGATCACGTCATCAACTGTTTCGTATCCCCAGCCGTCCTTGTCGATATAGCCGCGCTCTGAGAAGCCGTAGGTGTCGGCTCTTTCCTGCAGCAGCTCAAGCTTTTCCGCTACGGTATGCTCCTCGCCCATACGCGGATCCATACCGATCTCTTTTACTATAGCGACATAACGGGACAGGTAGTTCTGCATACGCACGCTCGTCTGAAGCGAAAGCTCAGAGAGCGTCTCCTTAAGCGCCGATTGAGTGCTGGTGAAGTTCAAATAGCAGCCTAAAATGCCGATAACAATAATGCCGATAACAACTACCGGCAAGATCCGCCAAAGCA
>JAIEDJ010000257.1 GCA_029068025.1 Oscillospiraceae bacterium
GACCTTGAGGTGAAGGTCGATCATAACTTCACCTGGAATATTGAAACGGATAAACTTGCAGATATCGATATCGCGCTGAGACTTTCCGTTACTAAGGTCAATGTTGATCCGGATAAGATATCAAAGATCGAAAAATCTGCAGGCTCGATCAACAACGCGGATATAAGCTTCTCCACATATGCAAAAAATCTTGGTTCGGGGGCAGTACTTTCTGTCAGAACTTCGGAGATATCAACAACATTGACTAAGATGTTTGCTAATCTATACAAGACCGATGTGGACGGCAGCCTTGAATTTGTTGCGGCGGCTCCTATCGATGAGAACGGTTATGCGGCTTTGCCAATATTCGATGCGGCGACTTATATTGTTATCACATCCACCGAGACCAAGAAGCCCGGTGACATCAACAACGACTGCAAGGTCAATATGTCGGATATCACAATGATGTTAAGAAAGTATGTAAACAGCCAAAGTCTCAGCAGAGCCACCGACTTCAAGATGGACTACAATAATGACGGACAGTGCAATATGTCCGATATTACCGCGCTACTCAGGGCTTATGTTGATGACAAAGTCTGATAGTGTACTATAAAACGATCCGCCCGATCCTATGATCGGGCGGTGTCGTTATTATACTATATATCCCATTCCCACTTTCGTGGTGATAAAGTCCGCAAGTCCTGCAGCTTCCAGCTTTTTGCGGAGCCGCGCGATATTCACGGACAATGTGTTCTCATCAACAAAGCGGTCGGTCTCCCAGAGCCTGTTCATCAGCCGCTCGCGGCTGACCACCTTGCCCTTGTTCTCCAGCAGCGTTTCGAGGATCCGATATTCGTTTTTGGTGAGGTCTACGCGCTCCCCAAACGCCGTCAGCGTCGCGTCGGCGGTGTTGAGAACGGCTCCCTTATGCTCGATCACGCCGATGTTTTCGGCGAAGTCGTAGGTCCGGCGGAGCAGCGCCTGGATTTTCGCTATCAGAACGCTAAGATCAAACGGCTTCGCTATAAAATCATCGCCGCCCATATTCATGGCGGTGATTATATTCAGATTGTCCGACGAGGACGAAATAAACATCACGGGACAGGTGCTTGTCCTGCGTATCTCGCTGCACCAATGGAATCCGTTATAGAACGGCAGTGAAATGTCAAGCAGCACCACATGCGGCGAGAACTCGGCGAATTCACTCAGCACGTACTGATAATTTTCGGCGCGCTTAACGTCAAAATTCCATTCCAGAAGCCGCTTTATAACGGCGTTTGCAATGCCGTCATCGTCCTCGGCAATAAAAACCTTGTACATACAGTTAATCTCCCAGCCCGTTTAACATTCTGTAAAATTTTTCGGCGTAGCTGTCGGTCATGCCGCTTATGCAGTCGGTCGCGAGAAGAATTCTGTAGTAGCATTGTTCGCTCTCCGAAGCGTCCTTGCACTTGTTTCGGCAGATCGCAATGTAATTCTCGGAAAGTATCTCGGAAAGATCGCGGTGGAAATCGCTGTCTCTCTCAAGATCGAAATTCAGCGCCATATCAACAATATTGTTCAGCAGAGAATTCATTATAGTATGCTCGGAGATCTCGGATCTTACTATGCTTTTGGATCGGAACGCGTAATCATACGCGATCTTACCCAGCAGCTTCGCCAATCCGCGCGCGTGACTTGCTCCGAGAAGATCGGTTTTGAACGTGCCGTTCATGATCTCGGCATAATTGTCGCAGAACGAATCGGCGGCGGCATAGATCAGCATATTCTGGAGCTTTACTATCCACTGCTGAACGGCTTTGCGCTCAAAGTCGGGCATACCGAGTTCGGATGTGTTTTTTTTCGACTCTGTGAGCATATTCAAGGCGGCAGTGATGGTTTCCGCTTCTTTTTCGTCGAAATGGTCTGACGGTGAAGACAATTCCGAGACCAGAGCGTGGATGTTAAGATACCCTTTGGTTACTGCGTCCTCGATATCGGCGGTGAGGTAGGCTATGTCGTCGGCTGCTTCGAGAATGAACGTCAGCGGATAGCGGCTCTGTTCCGCGCCCGTGCTGTGTGTTACCTCATTAAACAGATCCTGCTCCGAATAGAAATAGCCCATCTTCTTGGTGCGGATATCGCCGCTGTGCTTGTCGATCCCGACAGAGCTTACGGGGTATTTGATTATCGTATTCAGCAGAGCGTAGGTGAGATTCATGCCCGTGCTCATATCCGTCAGGCAATGCAGCCGCGCGATTATTCTGAGAGCCTGCGCGTTGCCCTCGAAGTTCAGCAGATCCGCTTTCATCTGCTCGTTCAGCAGCTCGGAAACAGGCTTGTTATTGAACGTCAGGCGCGGGAGGTTGTCCTTGAACCAGCGGCGTATCGCGAACTCTCCGAAGTGTCCGAACGGCGGATTGCCGATATCATGTATAAGTCCCGCGCAGCGGAGGATATCGCAGCAGTCCTCGCGCATATCGGTGCTGATCCCGGGCTTTTTCAGTTTGCGGAAGATCATATCGCCGAGCGATTCGGCGAAGGAGCTCACCTCAAGCGAGTGTGTAAGGCGTGTGCGCACAAAGTCTCCGCGTTCGAGCGGATATACCTGCGCTTTATCCTGGAGCCGCCGGAACGACGCGCTGCCGATTATGCGGTGGTAGTCCCGGCGGAACTCGGTGCGTACCTCCCCGGAATTGTTCGAGGAGTGGGGGCGTTCGCGCCGCGAGCAGAGAAGCTGATCCCAATTCATAGAGCGATTCTCCTTACTTAATATATTGATTTTATTATAGCACAATTTTTGACAGTTGTAAAGTGCGTTTTGACAAAATAAAACCCTCCCGATCTCTCGGGAGGGTCAGCTTGGCTGTTTGGCAGGCGTCCGTGTCTCCTGCATCTCTCGGATTGCTCCTGTCGGTACCATCGGCGTGTGGATCGGACGAAATCCTCCACCTCAAACAGCCGTTATTAGCCTATATTTATTATAGCACATTTATTCGCGTTTGTAAAGTACTTTTTTGTTTTTTATTAACCGTTTCAATGTGTTTTCATCAATCTTCCAAAAAGTGATAATTGAATTTTTGTAATTTGGATTATCAATAGAGGTTTTCAATCTTAATACTACTTTAAAAATTTTTCCGTTTTCATTAAAAGACTTTAAGACCAAAGCCGAATAAGGCTTATTTGCTTCAAGTATGTAATCCGGAGCTTCAACAATATCTCGAAAGAATTTGCCGAAATTTTCATAATCTCCGGGGTGCTGCGATTTGATATGCTCAATCTGTTCCTCTGTTATAATGACCTCATCCGTTAAAATATCCTCGGTCACGACCTTGAAGATCTCACGATTCAGTCTGCCTACGAAATGTATTTTGTCGTTCATATTTTTGTTCCTTATGTATTGATAGTTTTATTGTAATACAAGGATCGAAAAATGTCAATACGTTAAAGGCAAAGAGACTCTTGTCGGCATAGATCACAAAAAAGTGATATGGCGATCTGAATAATTTATTTTCAGCGCGACAATAATATTTCCGACAGAAGAAATTCATAATTTTACGGAAAGGATCGATGAAAATGCCTGTAAAACGAGGAGAAATTTACTATGCGGACTTAAGTCCCGTGGTCGGATCGGAGCAGGGCGGTATACGCCCCGTGCTGATCGTCCAGAACGACGTCGGAAACAAGCACTCCCCTACTGTTATCGCCGCCGCCATCACCAGCAAAAAGGAGAAGTCACAGCTGCCGACACATATCTCGGTCACGGCGCAGTCCTGCGGACTTTCAAAGGATTCCGTGGTGCTGCTGGAGCAGGTTCGTACATTGGACAAGCGCCGCCTTAAAGAGCGTATGGGGGAGCTGGACAGCAGCTCAATGGCGCAGGTAAACGACGCGCTTCAGGTGAGCCTCGGACTGTGAGAGCAGGGATTTATTGCGTCGGCGGCTGCTTTCTCATGTAAAAGAACAGGAACCACTGAAATCCCGCGAGCAGCGCTATAAGAAGCACTACGATGATCTGCGCCGCGCCCCACTCGGGCATAAACACGCAGATCATCACAAGTGTCGCGGTGAGTATCACCGCGGTCTTTAAAAACGCCTTACTTGCTTTCATTTTGTATCCGCCACGCAGTAACAGTGTTGCGCATAAGCATTGCTATGGTCATAGGTCCCACGCCGCCCGGAACGGGAGTGATCCAGCCTGCTTTTTCGCTCACCTCGTCAAACTTAACATCGCCGCATAATTTTCCTGTGTCGAGACGGTTGATGCCTACATCGATAACAACAGCGCCGGGCTTCACCATATCCGCCGTTACAAAGTTCGGTCTGCCTACCGCCGCGATGAGGATATCCGCGCGGGAGCATACCTCGGCGAGATTCTTTGTCTTGCTGTGGCAGATGGTCACTGTGCCGTTTTCGTGAAGCAGCAGCATAGCCATAGGCTTGCCTACGATATTCGAGCGCCCGATGACAACACAGTCCTTGCCCGCCACCTCAACTCCGGTGCTGTGGATAAGCTCCATGCAGCCAGCGGGAGTACAGGGCAGAAACGCGTAATTTCCTATCATTATCTTGCCGACGTTGCTTTCATGAAACGCGTCTACGTCCTTAAGCGGAGAAATGCGCTCAATCACCTTTTTCTCGTCAAGGTGTTTTGGCAGCGGCAGCTGAACCAGTATGCCGTTTACGTTCTTATCGGCGTTGAGCGTATCGACAAGCTCCAGCAGCTCTTTTTCCGATGTTTCGGCAGGAAGCGCGTACTCAAAGCTCTTGATACCGCAAAGCTCGCACGCCTTCTTCTTGTTGTTTACATAAACGCGGCTGGCGGGGTCGTCGCCGACTATCACCACCGCAAGACCTACGTTTAATTTGTCACGCTCCACCTCGGCGCGTACCTGTTCCTTTACCGCTGCGGAAATTGCTTTTCCGTCAATAATTTGTGCTGACATATGTCATCCTCCTTATTTTAAAAAATTTCAAAATTCTCAATTGGCGGCACACTCCACTTCGCGCTTCGCGCTCCGTTCCGTTTAGCCGTCAATTGAGAACCGGTCGAAATTAAAATTTCGACCTTTTTGAAATTCCTACGTGTTTATATTGCTGATCTTGGCTTAGGCGCTTTGCTGCGTGTTTATTGTGTTGATCTTGGCATAAATGCTTTTGGCGAGCGAAGCCAGCCCAGCCAATCGGAATGGCAAGCTATGGCGCATGCTTTCGCAAATTGCCTGCCGGAATTACTGATCATTTGTTTTTGTGTTTTCGTCCGAAGCCGACTCTTTAGCGGAATCGTCTTCGGCGCTTTTTTTGTCCTCGTTATCCGAGGATCCCGCGCTTTCCTCTGCGGGAGCGGGTTCTTCCGATTTTTCTTCAGATATGGCGGCTGTATCCGTCTTTTCCTCTTTCAAAGCGGGTTCTTCCGCGCTTTCCACAGTCGGAGCTGATTCTTCCGACTTTTCCTTTGCCGGGGCAGATTCTTCCGGCTTTTCTTTTTCGGAAGCGGGTTCTTCCGTGTTTTCTTCAGCAGGAGCAGGCTCTTCCGAGTTTTCCTTCGCGGAATCGGATTCTTTTGTACTTTCCTCCGATTTTTCGGTATCATCTCCGAGAATACTCGGCGCGGTTCCGTTCTTCTTTGCTTTGCGCTGACGCTCGACTTCAAGATCGTGCTCGATAAGCGCCTTTGACGCGTCGGAATTTACATACAGCACTGTTCCTTTTTTCTTGGTGATGATCTTGAATACCACTAAAAGTATGATCGCAGCGGTGAAGGATACTGCCGCCAGCACCTGCGACACGCGGAAGCTGCCCCAATAAAGGCTGTCTGTGCGCAGTCCCTCAATGAACATTCTTCCGAAGCCGTACCACGCGATATACAGCAGAGATAGCTCGCCGTCGTAGCTTCGCAGCTTCTTTGAGTAAATATGCAGGAAGATAAATCCAAGCAGGCACCATGTGCTTTCGTAAAGAAAGCATGGATGTACGGGCGCTGCGCTGCCCATTTCCTCGGCAATGCGCGAGCCTGTCATTCCGAAGATCCAATCGGGAGAACAGTAGTCGCCGTATGCCTCCTGATTGATGAAGTTCCCCCATCTGCCGATCGACTGTCCGATGAGAAAGCCGAGCGACGCGAGATCTGCCATCGCGAAAAAGTTCACCTTGCGTATACGGCAGAAAATAAAGCCTATCACCACTGCGCCGATAATGCCGCCGTAGATCGCTATCCCGCCGTCCCGGATCGTTGTGAACATTGTTATGACATTATATTTTGGTTCAAAACCCGGCTCAAGATTCCGGAAAACGCAGTAGTATATCCTAGCGAACAAAAATCCTCCGATGATCGCCGCGAAAATAACGTCAAACGCCCTGTCCTTGACTATGCCGAAGTCGCGCGTCACGCGGCGCATGGCGTAGATATACGCCAGCACCACTCCCAGCGCGATCAGTATGCCGTACCAATAGATCTGCACGCCGAATACGCCGAAGCTCCTTGAATACAGTATCTCCGTTCCATGAAACAGATTCGGAAATTCAACTGTAAGTTCATTTGATGCCGAACTTAAAACTGACAAATTCATAGATTCTCCTTTGAAATGATAGAAATGCTTGCGTTGTCCTCATCTAGCGCGTACAAATGTTCGAGCAGCTTATCGTAATTCGCCGCCGCTGCCGTGTCTATTACGGAGAACGGCTCAGCGTCCGCAAGTGCCGCCTCCGAGAGCGTGCTTGCGACGGAATCAACGTTGTTATAATCACGAACCAAGGCTCCGTATGTCGCGCGCTTGATCCGCTCGAATTCCTCCTTTGACGGCGGCACGGTCTTAAACGCGTCTATGCGGCGTTGGATCTCGGCGAGAACGCGGTCGGGATCGTCGCTTTCCCCTCTCGCGAACGGAAACAGATGTCCGCGTCCGCTGAATACCCCGACGGAGAATTCCTCGTTGAGCAGACTGTTTTTGCGCATTTCCTCGAAAAAGTCCGAGGTATCGCCCAGCATTATGTCAAACAGAATATTATGGTAAACATAGTCCTCCACGCTCTCAGCGCCGTTCTTTGACGGCATCTTGAAGCCGATCTCAAAAATCGGCTTGGCTACGGGCATTGCAAGCTCCGTGCGGCGGCGGTTCACGCCGAGCGGTTCATCGAACGGCTCTGCCTTGATGTCAAGCGCGGGGCGGCTTTTCAGTCTGCTTTCGCATACCGCAATGACTTCATCGGGATCGAAGTTCCCCGAAACGCACAGGAACATATTAGCGGGATTGTAGTAGGCGTTGTAGCAGTCGTAGAGCGTCTTTTCGGTGATCTCGGCAATGCTTTCAACCGTGCCCGCTATGTCGTTGCGGACGGGATTTTTGCTGTACAGACCCTCCAGCAGGTTGGTAAAAACGCGCCAGCTCGGGTTGTCGCGGTACATGGTGATCTCCTGACCGATTATCCCGCGCTCTTTTTCGACATTCTCCGCCGTGAAATACGGATCCTGGACAAAGTCCAGCAGTATCTCCAGATTTTTGCGGAAGCTGTCCGCGCAGCTGAAATAATATTGCGTGTAGTCAAAGCTGGTTCCCGCGTTGCAGGATGCTCCTGTCTGCGCAAACAGCGAGAACGCGTCCTTTTCCTCGCTCTCAAACAGCTTGTGCTCGAGATAGTGCGCGGTGCCGTCCGGGATACGCGTGAATTCTCCGCCGTTTACGGAAAAGCTGTTGTCCTGCGAGCCAAAGCGCGCGGAAAACTGTGCCACCGCCGCGGAATATCCCTCCATTGGCAGCATAAATACATTAAGCCCTCCGGGGGCGGTATATTTAAGGCAGGTCTCTTTTATGACGCTGCCGTAGATCTTCTCGGTCATTGACTGTCCTCCCCCGAAAGCGTGTATACGGTGTCAAGCGCGAGCTGTCTTGCGGCGGCTTGTATCCGCGCCGAGTCCACCCTTGCGATCTCCGCGCGGTATTCCTCGGGCGAGAGTATCTTCTCGTCTGTGATCTGGTTCAGATGCCAGCCTATAAGCGCTGTGGCACTGTCGTACAGCGTGGAGATCTGGTTTCCGATCTCCAGACGCGCGGTCTCCAGCTCCTCATCGGTCACTCCGTTTTGGCGGATATCCTCTATTTCGGACAGAATGGCTTCCTCGGTTCGCTTGAGGTTCTGCGGCTCCACTCCGGCATACGCCGTCAGAACGCGCTTGCTTTTATTGGCGGTGCAGGCGCAGTAGTAGCACAGCGACTGCTTTTCGCGGATATTTTCAAAGAACCGCGAGGTGGTCATTCCTCCGAGGATCATTGACAGCATGGTAAACGCGTATCTGTCCGAAAGCTCGGGCGCTTTGAAATACATTCTGAGTATCGCCTGCTGCATTGGCAGCTTGTCCGTCACATATACGGGCTTGGGCTTAAGAACGGACGGGACGACGTCGAGCTTGCAGATATCGCGTCTTTGTACCTTGGAAAAAATACCGGTCAGAATATCTTCGGCGGCGGAAAAATCCCCGCTGCCCGCCGCGAATATCTCAACGTGCGCGCGCTCGGGTATGCGGAGGTATGCTTCATACGCCGACCGCGCGGTGACAAGCTCAGCCTGCTCGTGTGTGCCGTTCGGTGAAAGCTCCATGGGTTCTCCGACAAAGGCGGTCTTGTTGGCGTTCTGCATGGCATAAGCGGCCTTGTCGTTGATCACGCTGTCGATGGTGTCGATCAGCTCCGCCTTCATAAGAGCGGTGATGTTCTCGTCGAACGCTCCGTTTTCGGCGTTGGGAGCGAGTATGCACTCCCTGAGCAGCTCACACATATCCGCTTCGAGATCCTCTCCGTTCAGAGCGTAGCGGTTGTCAAGAATACCCGAGCGCACCAAAGTAGTGCGCTTGTCCCATTGCCCGAATGCCGTGGCGGAGGTAAGGGAAGCGTCATAAAGCTCCGACAGCCGTCTTGAAAGCGACGAGTAGCTCGGAAATTTTTTGCAGCAATCCGTCAGGATATACGCCGCCGCCGCGTAATCCGCGCGGGGCAGCTCGTCGTAATCGGTGAAGAAATACAGCAGGAATTGATTTACTTTAAAGCGTTTATCCGTTATTTTATTGAAAAAAACGCCGTCCGCTGTCTGTTTGCGTTCAAAAATAATTATCAGTCCTTTTTATTTTTTTGTGGTTTTGCTTGATTTGGTGCTTTTCCCGGAACCTTTGGAGCCTGCGGAGCCTTTTTTGGAAGTGCTCGGATCCAGCATATCCAGAACCGCTTTGCCGACTTTCCTTTCAAGCCCCGCCTTTGTGGTGGGGATACCTGTTTTACGCGCGAATTTCTGCTTTGCGGCGGTTATGCCGAGAGCGCGTTTCCAGCTGAACGAAAGCCCGGGGATCCCGGTGCCGCTTTTCTTGGTTGCCATAATTTGCCTCCTTGTTTTAAAAAATTTCAAAATACACATCACCACGGCATGCTCCGCGCCAGCGTTTTGTGCACAGCGCATAATGCGTGCACTCCGCTTAGCCGTGCTGACGGTACCGGGCGAAATTAAAATTTCGCCCTTTTTGAAATTCATGCGTGTTTAAAACGTTGATCTTGGTCGTTTATCATAAAGAATTTCAAAAACGTGCAACGCTGCACGCTGCACTAGCCAAGCGCCGAATGCTCACTCCGCTGACGCTCCGTTCCGTTAGTATTTTGCGCGGAGCGCAAAATGCGGGCACTTGCTTTTTGAAATTTCTCCGGCGCTTTTAAATTGTTGATCTTGGCGTTAGAGCCTTTGCCTGCATGTTTATAACGTTGATCTTGGCGTAGAGTGATTTACTGCACTGGTATAGCGTTGATCTTGGCGAAATCCGGAAGTCGATCAAAATCCGCGCGAAACACGCACCTTAACTATCAACTATTCATTATTTGTCGAGCTTATGTCCGCAGTACGGGCAAAAATGCTTCCGGTTCTCCGGATCCTCGGAATCCTTTTGCTGAAGCTGTTCGGAAAAGCCGGCCGTGATGATACCCGTAGGAACGGCGACCAGTCCTATTCCCAGCAAAGCAATAACGGCGCTCATAATTTTTCCGAGAACGGTCACCGGAACTATGTCACCGTAACCGACGGTCGTCAGAGTTGCTATCGCCCACCACATACCGGAAAGCGCATTGTCGAACTTTTCGGGCTGAGCGTCGTGCTCCGCGTCGTACATCATCACCGACGCAATGATCATCAGCAGCGTTACGATCAGCATTGATGAGATCAGCTGGCTTGCCTTTCTGCGGAAAACAGCGGCGATATCACGCAGCGCGGTGGTGTAGCGGTTTACTTTGAATACACGCAGCAGTCTTACGAGCTTCAGCAGACGCAGTACGATAAAGTTGCCGGACAGGAACGTGATAAGGCTTGGAAGAAGCGAAACAAGATCTATGACCGCCATTGGCGAGCGCATATATCTGAGCCGCGCCCGTGCGGGCGGAAGCTGAGTATACTTAAAATCGGCAGTCCAAACGCGAACAACGTATTCTATCGAAAACACAGCCACGGAGATATATTCAAAGACGTGTGAAAAAGCCGCTATCTGCGCGGGAAGATCAAAGGTCTCCGCGATGATAAGCGCCACATTCAGCAAAATAAGCGTCATCAGAAATATGTCGCAGACCTTGCTGAGCACGTCGTTCGGATGCGCGACCTCAATGACCTCGTATATTCGTTTTTTTATTTTATTGATCTTATTCATTTGTCATCCTTAATTTTAAAACGGTTTGCAAGCGGCGAAGCCGCCACACCCTTTATTATAACACATTGGGGAATTTTTTTCCACAGTTTTTTTGAATTTTCACTTTAAAAATAAAAAAAATGAGCCGAAACGGCTCAAAATCAAATTATAAAATATGTGTAGAACAAAAGAAAGGAGACAACTAAACAAACAAATGACTCGGAGGTGATTCCGTGTTCCTTTGTTTGATTATATTATACAGTATTGTCAGATGTTTGTCAATAGTTTTTTGTGATTTTTTACAATTTCGACAATATGCACAAAACAAATTTTGTCATATTAAACAATTTAACAACAAATTTTAAGTAATAAACGATAATTTACATTTTTACCAAAAAAATTGAACAAATTTGCGGACAATATATTAAAATTCGACAAACTTTTTACTCGTAAAAAAAACGGAAAAATTATCGGCGAAATCCCTTGACAAATCGTGCCGTTTGTGATATAATAATAAAGCCGCTTGTGCAGGGTATCAAAGCATAGCACCTTGACACAGCGAGTCTGAATAAAAAGAGGTATAAACTATGTACGCAGTAATCGAGACAGGTGGAAAGCAGTACCAGGTCAAAGAGGGCGACGTTATTTACGTTGAGAAGCTCGAGGGCGAGGGCGACTACACATTCGACAAGGTAATTATGGTAGGCAAGGACGACGGCAATGTAAGCGTCGGCGCGCCTTATGTAAGCGGAGCTTCCGTTAAGGCAACGCTCCTTAAGAACGGCAAGGCTAAGAAGATCACCGTTTTCACTTAC
>JAIEDJ010000258.1 GCA_029068025.1 Oscillospiraceae bacterium
CGCAGAGCCAAGGAGTGCAAGATCGACACGATCGTAGGACGCGAAAAGGAGATCTACCGCTTTTTGCAGATCCTCTCGCGGCGTACCAAGAACAATCCGTGTCTTATCGGTGAACCGGGCGTCGGCAAGACCGCTATCGCCGAGGGTATCGCGCTCAAGCTTGCGAGCGGGGACGTTCCGTTCAGACTGCAGGGCAAGGAGCTGTATCTGTTGGATCTGACCGCGCTGGTCGCCGGTACGCAGTTCAGAGGTCAGTTTGAGAGCCGCGTAAAGTCGCTTATTGACGAGGTGAAGAACGCTGGGAACGTTATGCTGTTCGTGGACGAGGTGCATAATCTTGTCGGTACAGGCGGAGATTCCGAAGGCTCAATGAACGCCGCGAACATTTTCAAGCCCGCGCTTTCCAGAGGCGAGCTTCAGGTCATCGGTGCGACTACGTTCTCGGAGTACCGCAAGCACATTGAGAAGGACAGCGCTCTCGAGCGGCGCTTCCAGCCTGTTACCGTTAATGAGCCGACTATAGAGGAAACAATAACGCTGCTTGGCGGTATCAAAAATTATTATGAGGATCACCATAAGGTCCATGTTTCGGACGAGATCGCGAAAATGTGCGTTGTGCTGTCCGAGCGCTATATCAACGACCGCTTCCTTCCCGATAAGGCGATAGATCTGCTTGACGAATCCTGCGCATGCGCTTCTCTTGAAAACGAGGTCATCACCGAGTATGAGAAGCTCAAGTCTGAGCTGAAAGCCCAGAAGCAGGAAGAAAGTGAGCTTGCGGGCGATTCCAACATTGATTACGAGCGTCTGGCGGAGCTTAAGACCACCATCGCGAAAAACGAGGAGAAGATAGAGTCGCTCAAGGAGAAAGCAGAGGGCGTCAGCGTAACATTGGAGGATCTGTCGAAGGTCATAGAGCTGTGGACCGGTATTCCCGCGAACAAGATCCAGGAGACCGAATTCAAGCGTATGGCGGCTCTCGAGGACAGTCTCAAGGCGAAGATCATCGGTCAGGACGAGGCGTGCGAGCTTGTATCCAAGGCGATCAAGCGCAGCAGAGTTCAGCTCTCCGACCGCAGAAGACCCGCGTCGTTCATTTTCGTGGGACCCACCGGCGTGGGCAAGACCGAGCTTGTCAAGGTGCTCGCGAAGGAGATGTTCGACACTGTAGATCCGCTGATACGGCTTGATATGTCGGAATATATGGAGAAGCACAGCGTGTCCAAGATCATAGGCTCGCCTCCCGGATATGTCGGCTATGACGAAGCGGGGCAGCTTACGGAGCGCGTCCGCAGAAAGCCTTACTCCGTTATTCTGTTCGACGAGATCGAAAAGGCGCACCCCGACGTTATGAACATTCTGCTTCAGATACTCGATGAGGGCAAAATCACCGATTCTCACGGTCGTAATGTAAGCTTTGAGAACACAATAATCGCCATGACCTCAAACGCGGGATCTTCCGGCGGAATGAACGGGATCGGATTCTCTAAGTCAAACGAGGAAATAAGCAAGGAACGCGCTATGAAGGGGCTTCGTGATTTCCTGCGCCCCGAGTTTTTGGCGCGTGTGGACGAGATAGTGGCGTTTGCGCCGCTGTCGGAGGAGTCCTACGCAAGGATCGCCGCGCTGAACCTCAAGGAGCTTGTTTCGCCGCTTTCCGAGAAGAATCTGGAGCTTAAGATCTCCGAGGATGTCTATGCGGCTATTGCCAAGAAGGCATACGGCGGCAAGTTCGGCGGACGCGACATCAGGCGCGTTATCCGTTCCGATATTGAGGATAAGATCGCAGAGCTGCTGATCGAGAACAGCGAAAAAACGCTCTTGGCGGTCGAGATCACCGCGCAGGACGGCGAGATAAAGGTAGCTGTAAAATGAGCGTAGTGCTTATAACGGGCGGCTCGGGCGCTATAGGCGCGGCTGTCGCGGAGGAATTCGCGAAAACCGACGACGTGATCTTCACTTATAACACTCAAAAGGAACAAGCGCGTCTGCTGATGGGAAGACTTAACTGCTTCTGCACTCCGATGGACATCACCGATGTAAATTCTGTAAATGAGGCGGTGCAAAACGTTCTGCGCGAATTCGGTCATATCGATATTCTGGTGAACAATGCCGGGATATCACTGATAAAGCCGTTTCTCAACACGTCTTATGAAGAATGGCGGCGTATGATCGACGTGGATCTGACGGGAGTTTTCAACGTTACGAGAGCCGTTGTGCCGTCGATGGTGAACCGAAAGAGCGGCGCGGTGGTGAACGTCTCCTCCGTGTGGGGAGTGTGCGGCGCGTCGTGCGAGGTGGCGTATTCGGCGGCAAAGGCGGGCGTTATCGGTTTTACGAAGTCGCTTGCAAAGGAACTGGGATTGTCCGGGATAACGGTGAATGCCGTCGCTCCGGGAGTGATCGACAGCCAGATGAATTCCGCGCACCTGTCTGCCGCGGAGCTGTCAGAGCTGGCGGAGGAAACGCCGCTTTGCCGCTTGGGACAGCCGTCCGAGGTGGCGAAGGCGGTTCGCGCGCTTGCCGAGAACCGTTTTATAACAGGGCAGGTGCTTGGAGTTGACGGAGGTTTCGGCTGATGTATGAGGCGGTTATCTTTGACTTTGATTATACGCTGGGAGACAGCACAAACGGGATCGTGCTCAGCTCGAACTATGCGCTTGCGGAGCTTGGTTATGCGGAAAAGCCGCTTGAGGAGATAAAAAGGACTATTGGTCTTTCACTGAAGGAAACGTTTCGTGTACTTACAAGGAATGGCGAAGAAAGCGCCGCGGCGGAGTTCGCGCGGCTGTTCCGTTTAAAAGCGGATGAGGTCATGACGGAGAATACCGTGCTGTACGGCGGCACAAAGGAAATGTTGTCGGAGCTCGGAAAACGCGTAATAAAAACCGGGATCGTTACCACAAAATTCCATTATAGGATCGACGCTATACTGCGAAAATTTGAAGCCGAGGAGCTTGTCGACGTGATAATCGGCGGCGAGGATGTTGTCCGTGAAAAGCCGGATCCCGAGGGACTGCTGAAAGCTATAGATATGCTCAAAACCGAAAGACGCAGGGTTCTATATGTAGGCGACAGCACTGTTGACGCAAAGACGGCGCAGTCGGCGGGTGTGGATTTCGCGGCAGTACTCACCGGAACAACCCGCGATTTTTCGGAATATGATAACATTTTCATAGGTGAAAACTTATACAGGGTGCTTGACTTTGTAACAAAAATATAATTGCCGATTACATTTTTGTTGAAAATGACGAAAATTATCGGCAAAATTTGTATGAAAAAAAACAAATAAACGGTTGAAATTTTTATGAAAATATTGTATAATTATAATGATTTTAAAAATAATTCCCGAAATATCGGGTCAAACGAAGGGGTAGTTACATGAACACTGCGTTTAGATTACTGTCCGAGAGCGAAACCGTAATCGACCGTATCCAAGGTCTCGGCACCGCTGAAAATCAGCTTAAAGACCCGGATTACTGGGGTAGTGTCGGAATAATCACTATTACCGGTATTCTGGTCGTTTTCTTGATCTTGGCTATCTTGATCATCTTTTTCTGGCTGATGGGCACTATCTTCAAGTCAATAGATAAATCCCGCGCCGCAAAGAAAGTGGCGATAAAGGCTGAGACTCCGGCGCCGGCTGCCGCTCCTGTCGTTGAAGAGTCGCCCGCGGAGGAAGAGGAGCTTGACAATGACGATGAGATCGTTGCCGTTATCAGTGCGGCTATCGCGGCTTATGAGGGCGACAGCGGCTATACGATCAAGAGCATAAGCCGTTATACCGACCGCCGCACACGTTCCGCATGGAGCTTGGCGGGTATCGGCAAAAATATGAGCCAATTCTGATCGGACTTATTCATCAAATGAGAAAGGAAAACCGGATATATGGAAATTTTTAAGGACACGATCACCGGACTGATGAGTACGTCCGGATTTGCGGGTCTCGATATCAGAAATATCATTATGATCCTGATATCGTTCGTGTTGTTCTATCTTGCAGTCGTTATGCTGTATGAGCCGATGCTTGTGCTGCCTATCGCGTGCGGTGTGCGGCTTA
>JAIEDJ010000259.1 GCA_029068025.1 Oscillospiraceae bacterium
GTCCTTATGTTATTATAGTTTATTCACAAGAATTTGGCGACATGCTTTTGAAAAAAATCCCGGATCCGGCGTGTCATGTAAACGCGTAAAGGGATCAAATTCATAAATTTGACGGTCATGCTGACAAAAACCGGTGAATAAATCTATTAATATAATTATATCATAGAGATTTTTAGTTTTCAAGAGGGCATTCCCAAGATGTAGAAATCGTGCGCAACGTGTAATCAATTCGTTACAATAAACAAAAAAAATAAACAATCATAAAAGACATATGTAAAAAACAGTCAAATACACAGTGGCGTAAAAAGTATTTTTAAACATACAGTATAAATTTGATAACTTTTTATGCTTAATGATTTTGTATATTAACTAAAACGCTCCGTAAGATGCGGAGCGTTTCAGTTTGTAGATAAACCTTAAAAATGTTGATCTTGGCCGGTTTTATAATGTTGACGAGGGGCTGTTGATCTAAAAGAAATTTCAAAACCGGCGGGCAAAGCCCGCCTAGCCAGCCCCGCTCGGCTCCGCTACGCGCTTCGCGCTGCGCTATGCCGAGCGGGACTGCTTTTTGAAATTTCTCCTGCACCTTTAAAATGTTGACCTTTTTATACAGACTGAACGCTCCGCAAGCTGCGGAGCGTTTTTTTGTTATTAGACCGGTAAGTGTGTGATCACGCCTTCATGCGCTTCTTGTAATCCTCCTTGATCGCTTCGAGCGTCTTGGAATCCTCCTTGCGTTTTTCGCGCGCCTGATCCTGGATAGCCTGAACCTCGTCGATACCGGTGACGATAGTCTGCCATGTCTGCTGAAGGGTCTCCACCTTGATGGAGGAGTTAGCCGCCATGCTTGCTACCATCTTGGACTGCTCAACGGTGTTCTGGGCGTTCTTTATCAGCATTTCGTTGGTCTTTTCGTCAAGTGCCGCAAGCGATTCCGCCTGAATCCTCTGGCGCTTGAGCATGATCGCTTGTGCGAGCGACTGCTTGAATACGGGCATGGTGATGATAAACGCGGAGTTGATCTTGCGGACAAGGTTGAGGTTGGAGTACTCCATGGTTTTCAGCATGGGAACAGTCTGGAGCGCGACGTTTTCGGCGATCTTAAGATCCATAACGCGCTGATCGAGGATCTCGCGCATTTGCTGGAGATTGGACAGATCCATTCTGATCGTGCCGTCCTCGGGGTTTGCCTCAACCTTTTTCTTATAGTCCTCAATAAACTGATCAAGCTCCTTGACTCCCTGTTCGCCCGCCATGATGTACTTCACAAGCTCCTGATAGTATCCGAGGTTTGCGTCATACATAGCGTCGAGCTTCTGGTTGGAGGATTCGATCTCGTTTTCGTACTGCTTGAGCTGAACGTAGATCTTGTCGATCTCCTTGCCCATGGTGTCGTATTTGTTAAGGATCTTTTCGATGTTCTTCTTGAGCTTGCCGAAAAGTGTGGGCTTGTCCTCAAGCTCCTTTGCGTCAAACTGGTTCATGATAGCGGCAAGGTTTTTCAGCATTACGCCCGTATCGTTGATCTGCTGAATGCTCATCGAGTTCAGCACCTGATCGGACGCTTTGGAGATCTCGTCCGCCGCTTCCGCGCCGAACTTTACGATAGTGGAGCTGTCGTTCACGTTGATGGTGGATACAAGCTTGTCGATCTCCTCGCTGGTGGCGAGCTTCTGCTTGATCTCATCGGTCTTTACCATAATGTTGAAGTTCTTAGCTTCTTCCAGCTTTGCGTCGAGAGCAGCGTCCGTTTTCACGGCGGTGACTGCGGTGGCGGTCGTCTCGACCTCAAGGTTTGCCTGCTGCTGTGCCGCAGCTCCGGGGGTGAACTGTAATCCCATAATTTTTTTCCTTTCTTGCATCAGTTCTTGCCGAACAGCTTACTGAAGAAGCCGCCGGTTTTTCCTTCGGATGGAATCTTGAATTTCGGAACCTCTGTGTTATACAGAAATTGGTTCATCATATGCTCCTCGAACGCGTTCGGGGATACGAACGTTTCGAGGTTTTTATAGCCCGTGGGCGTATAAACAAGAACATCAAAGCCTATCAGATTGCACAGAACTATCTGTATACATTCCTCGGGCGTGAAGGTGTCCTCAACGGTATCGATGTAGATGAGCTTCGGAATGGTGCGGGTGAAGTCGAATTTCTGAATGATCTTGAGCATTTCCTTGTTGAAGTTCATTCCGTAATGCAGCACGCCGCACATCAGATCATCGCCGCTAAGCTTGATAAATCCCGAGGAGACCGCTTCCTGGAGCTTGTAGAACAGCATATCCTGGATACGGTCGGGGAGATAGCTGTACTTGTTCATGGTGCTTTGCTTGAGCTTTTCGGTGTCTATCTGACCGTTGCGGTAAAATTGGCGGTATGCCGACAGATCGGGCTGCTGCGCGGCTGAGCTGTTCGGCTCCTTTACGACCAATACGGTCTGCGGGGTGAGCTTGTCACGCACATCGTCCCAGTATCTGTTGATATCTCCGTTTTCCACGCCGCTTATTTTTGCGAAAATATTCGGTATGGAAACGAGGTTTCCCGACGTTGAGAAGCCCTGTCGGAACCGCGCCTCCTGTTTCCAGAGTATCGCTATTTCCTCAAACGTGGTTTTCAGCGTCAGCGACTGGCTGTTCGGGAACTGAAAGCTGCGGTATATGCCCGTATCGCCGCCGTACAGCATGGTATCGAGATCGCGCTCGGCAGAATATGCCACAGTCGCAACCTTCATCTTGACAGCCGCGGCAGGGTAAGAACCGCTTGCCTTGCTTTGCGGCAGCTCGAAAATCTGCATTCTTCCGCCGATGTTTTTATCGGCGGCTAGCGCCAGATTCGACTTGTTCGGCGTGATATACACCACGTCAAATCCGCAGTGCGACATAAAGTTCAGAAAATACAGCTCCGACTGCGAGATATCGCCGTAGTACAGCACTGTCGGGATATCCTCGTATTTCACGGCGTATTTGCGCGCCTGGGTGCAGCGGTAGAGCCATGTGATGATCTTTGTCGCGTAGTTGAACACTACCGTCTGATTGCCCGTGTTCAGCTCTCCGAGCAGCTCGCGGAGCGTCCGCTGAGCAAGCGCGGTGCGCGTCTTGTCGCCGCTCAGATTGATAAGCAACGCAAGCTCGTCTATCATCTCGGCGGTGCTTGTCCGCGTTACCGTCCCGAGTGCTTTGACTTCGTCGGCGTTCGGGTTTTCAAGCGGCTTTTCAATGAATATCAGCTGCTTTTTCAGTCCCGCAAAGCTCTCCTTGAACTTCACGAGCATATTCGTGTAAACGGCTTCCTCATCGGTGCAGCCGATCAGAGCCGCGCAGTAGACGGGAATATCGCCGTCCTCGGTGTATACGCCGCCTGTGCCGACGACTCTCGAACGCCTGTCCTTTATCAAGTCCTCGAACATTCCCGCGGCGGTGGTGTCAAGCCGATCAACAAGACTGCCGACGCGTTCTCCCTCGGCACGCATTGCGGAAAGCTTCGCCTCCCGCGACAGGTCGATCTTTGCGAAGTCGATCTGAAGGGGAGCTGTGTTTTTTCCGCTTTTGACCGTGATCCCGTCCTTGAAGGCGAGCTTTTCAAAGTCATTGTCAAGGCCGTAGCTCACAAGTGTTATCTTAACGCCCGCCGCATTCATCATCGTGAGAAAGTACAGCTCTCTGAGCGACGCCGCGCCGATGTAAAACAGAGTTGACGGCCGTGTGCCTAAGTACTTGATAAGCCAGCAGAGCATTACGAAGTAAGTGTTCTTTTTGTTTATGCCGCATTCGGCTATGGCTTTTGCCATTATTTCCGAGAGCTTGGCGCTGTCGCACGGGATATTTTTGCTGTGCAGCCACATATCCAGACTTTTTTGGATATCGGCGGCGTTTTCAAAGCTCGCCGCTGTGTACGCCGCGGCGGCGGATATCTCGTCCGTGGTCGCCGCGGGAAGCTTTTCCTTGAAGAAAAGTCCGTTTTTACTTGCTGCGACAAATTGATCGATCAGCAGGCTGCGAAAATTGTCGGGACTGTCATACCCGATATACCGCATAAAATCCGCCAAAAATTCTCACGTCCTTATCTTAGTGCTTATACCGTTTTCCGTATCATTTGCGGAAATCCGCGTTTATTCAACTACGTCAATTCCGTAGCTGTTGCAAAGCCTTGCCATCCCGTTGTTGTACCCCGCGCCGACTGCCGAGATCTTCCATTCTCCCTTGTACAGATATAGCTCGACCGCTACGACTGCGGCTTCCGAGGAAAGCCCGTCCATATTGAAAGAGATACGCTCTTTATCTGTTCTCAGCGAGATCCTCGGGTTCTTAACTACGGAGAAGTTGTTTATATTGTCGGCGGCGTATACCGCATAGGCGAGCACGATCCGTTCAATGCGGAAATCCGTCTTGACCAGGTCCACCTCGATATGTCCGTCATTGGGACAATAGCGCACCTCGCCGTTATCGGAAAGCTCATTTCCGAAGAATATCAGGCTGCTGTCGCCCAAAGCTCTGCCGTCCTTGTCAAGCAGGAACACATATGGATCTACATCTACAGAGCGCTGCTTTTCACAGCTGAAATATATCGAGAAAACGGTGCCGACGTAGTCCGATACGGCAACGCGCTGACCGCGCTTCATTGCGAGATCTCCGCTCCCCGCTCCGCTTGTCCGCGTCATTGAGATGACATCCGCAGCCGGAAGCGCGGATGCTGCGGGAGCAGTCGGATCGTCCCTGTGCGGGGCAGTATAGATCTGTCTGTTCCGGGCGGGGTCTGCCGTGGGTATCGGTCTGCCCGTAAGGTAGATCCGTCTTGTAAACATCGATTTGAACAAGATCTCACCATAGAGCAGCGTCCCCGCGGAACAGCCGGACACGCCGAGCGTGATCGTGTTTCTGCCCGCATTCAGCGTGCTCGGTGAGAGCGTAACTTCGCGCATGCCGCACGCTACCTCGGTTTTTTCGGGAACGTTTACTTCAAGCAGGAACGTATTTTCGCCGTCGCTGAGGAAATCGCCCAGCTCAATGGTGCGCGGAACGTCAAAAAAGCCGTCCTCGCCGCCGAAGCCGCGGACGCTGCCTAAGATCTCCACGTTCTTCACAGAAGTAATGAAGTTTGCGGAGACTGCCGTATCGTTCGTTGTGCCTTCGGTGATCTCCACACGCAGATCCTCAATAAAAACGCCGTTGGAATTGATATCCAGCACTGCGCCGTTCTTTGCCCAGACAGTGGTGTTTCTGCCGATAAGGCGAAGCGGCTTGTTAATGTTCACAGGTCCCTCAAATTCGCCCGCGGGGAGCTGTACGGTTTCTCCCGCGTTTGCACGCGCGATAAGATCGTTGATATTCAAGCCGTCACCGCCTTAATATGATTTTGGATATTGCGGGTCGCCGCGTATGCGCGGCGACCCGCGATTTTTTATACGTTTACGCCGTAAGCGCGGCAGAGAGCTTCAAGTCCGCCCTGATAGCCCGCCGCTACCGCGTTGAACTTCCAGTCGCCGTTGTAGCGGTAGATCTCGCAGACAACAAGCGCCGTTTCAATGGAGAATTCCTCCACCAGATCGAAGCGGAGAACTTCCTCGCCGCCGATATCGTCGGGATTGTCGATCTTTACGACACGCACGTAGGAGTTGGAGACCTGTCCGAAGTTCTGATTCTTCTGCGGAGCGTCGAAGATCGTTACCGTTACCGCGATCTTTTCGATCTCGGGCGGAACCTTTGTAAAGTCAATGATGATAGCTTCGTCATCACCGTCGCCCTCGCCGGTTCTGTTGTCGCCCGTGTGAACGACAGCGCCGTTTCTTGCGGAAAGATTGTTGTAGAATACAAAGTCCTCATCGCGCATTACCTTGCCGTTGGAGCCGAGCAGGAACACGCACGCGTCAAGGTCGAAGTCCTGACCTCCGTCATAGCGGTTGGTATCCCAGCCCAGTCCGATCCTTGCCATAGTTACCGATTTGTCAAGGCTTACGCGCTGACCCTTTGAAAGATTTACTGCCATTTTAGTATCCTCCTTATTTTAAATAATTTCAAAATACACGTCACCACGGCACGCTCCGCTTAGCCGTGCTGACGGTACCGGTCGAAATTGAAATTTCGACCTTTTTGAAATTTGCTTCACCAAAATAATGTTGCTTTTGTTTTTAGCAACTTTAGCTCTTGCTATTGCTTGCCGAGTTTGCGACAGCCTTTCTGATAAGGTCTATCGGAATGATGGAGATCGCCGCGATCAGGACTACAAGCCATTCGGTGAGGTTAAGTCCCCAGCCCGCGAGGATGCCGCGTCCGAGATAGGTCATCAGGATCTGCACTATAGCGATAACGCCGAATACGGTGAGGAAACCCTTGTTTTTGCCGAGATTGTCAAACAGGTTCATACGGTCGGTTCTTGCGTTGAACGCGTTGAATACCGCGATAAAGATGAAGAACGCGAAGTATGCTGTGTGCAGTATAGCGTGTGCTTCACCCTCTATAACGCTGCTGCGCAGCCAGCCCCACTGTTCAAGGAAGCTGAGCGCGTCGGAAGCACCGTCAGCGGGCTTCGGGAACGACCCAAGAACCAGCATCGCGCAAGAAAGAATGAACGTCCAGCCCGCGCCGATAATGATCTCGCTCATCATATATTTGCTGATGATCGGTTCGTTGCGGCGCTTCGGCTTTTCCTTCATAAAGCGCTCCAGAGGAGGTTCGCCGCCGAACGCCAGTGCCGCGAGAGTATCCATTACGAGGTTTACCCAAAGGATCTGGATAACGTTCAGAGGGCTTTCAACGTTGATAAGCGGGCAGATGAACGAGATAAGCACAGCCGCAACGTTGATGGTAAGCTGGAATATGATAAACTTGCGGATAGAGTTGAAGATCGTGCGTCCGTAGAGAATCGCGCGGTCGATAGAGTTGAAGTTGTCGTCCAAGATAACAATATCGGACGCTTCCTTTGCGACCTCCGTGCCGCCGCCCATTGCGAATCCGACGTCCGCTTTCTTGAGGGCGGGGGAGTCGTTTACGCCGTCGCCAGTCATACCGGCGACAAGGTCGAGCTCCTGTGCGAGACGTACAAGACGGCTCTTGTCGGAGGGCAGTGCGCGTGCTATAACACGGATATCCCTGAGCTTGGATTTGATCTCGTCGTCGGAGAGCTTCGCAAGCTCGTCGGAGGTGAGCATAATGTTGCTGTCGGAATCAATAAGTCCCGCTTCCTTGGCGATAGCCACGGCGGTCTCCTTGCGGTCGCCCGTGATCATAACTACCTGAACGCCCGCGCCCTTAACTTCCTTGATAGCGGTCACGGATTCGGGACGTACCTCGTCGCGTATTCCCAGACAGCCGACAAGCGTCCAGTTGTTTCCGTCGGGAAGCGAATCCTCGCCGAGAGCGTCCTCGCTTGTCGCGAGAGCGAGCACGCGGATAGCGCGGTTTGCAAGCTCGTCGATCTTCGCGTTGAGCGCTTTCATATCAAACGGCTGCTTCTTGCCGTCCTTGTCATAGTAATGTGAGCAGCGCTGGAGGATCTTTTCGGGAGCGCCCTTGATGAGCGAAAGCTCGTATTCGCCGTCTACCTGAGTAGCGGAATACTTGTTTGTGGAGTTGAACGGAATATTTCCGACTGCGATAACGTCCGCTTTGCACTGCGCGTTCATAGCGAATCCGAGAATAGCGCGTTCGGTGGCGTTTCCGCCGAGTACGCGCCTGTCGCTGCCTTCGCCCGAGATCATGGACAATGTGTTTTTGTGAATGGACAGGCAGAGCAGATCGCCCAGCTTGCCGCCAACGTCGTTAAACGTCTTGTATTCGTTCACTCCGCCGTCAATAAAGTTGATCGCCTCAAGCTTGCCCTTTGTGATAGTACCGGTCTTATCGGAGAAAAGGATATTCAGCGAACCCGCTGTTTCAATACCCGCGACCTTGCGGACAAGTACGTTGTCCTTGAGCATTTTGCCCATATTCTGCGCGGAAACGATGGCTATCATCAGCGGCAGACCCTCGGGAACCGCCATTACTATGATGATAACAGCCAGCATGATCGCCTGGATAACGGCTTCGATAAGCCCGAAAGTGTTGAACTGCGTAACGCCGTCAACAGTCACCTGAAGGAAGTTCATCGGATTTCCGCCCGTGTCTATCAGCATGGTCTTCGCAAGCATTGCTATAGCTATCGCGATACCACCGATGTAGCCGAACTTGGAAATGCCGTTTGCCAGCTTGCTGAGCTTGACCTTAAGGGGTGTGTCGCGGTCATCGTCGGTCTGAAGCTCGGAAGCGATCTTGCCGTAAACCGACTTGTCGCCGACTACAGTGACTTCCATTACCGCGTTGCCGGAGCATACGACAGCTCCGCGGAAGACCTTGTGCTCATTGTCAAAGTTGGTGTTCTCGTCGGTGTCTGTCCAGCCGTCGGGGATCGCGAGCTTCTTTGCCTCGCGGCTTTCGCCGTTGAGCACGGACTGATCTACTTTAAGGTCGCCGTCGATGATGATACCGTCCGCGGGGATCTTGTCGCCCGACTGGAGCAGGATCGCGTCGCCGACAACGATATCGTTTATTGCTACTTCTGTAACCACACCGTTGCGGTAGGTCTTTACCATAATGCGGGACGCTTCTTCCTGCAGCTTCTGGAACGCGTTCTCGTTTCTGTACTCGGAGAATGTGGATACCAGAGTTGCAAGGCATATCGCGATGAAGATACCAAGAGGCTCGTACCATTCGGGAGCGCCTTCCTTGATGACCCCCGTGATCCCGAGAACAGCAAGCACGACGTTTATCAGCAGCGCGACGATCAGGATCTTGATCATCGGGTCGCCGAGATTGCCCTTGAGCTTATCCCAGAAGCTCTCGTGTGCCTGCTCGGTCATTGAGTTGTCGCCGTATTTGGCTTTGCTTTCGGCAACCTCTTTGTCTGTAAGACCAAACTTTTTCATTGATTTGTCCTTTCTTTGCTTATTGTGGATATTTTTATTTTAACGGATCGCCGATCCGTTTGCTTAACATCAGATAACGGTCGATTCACCGAGCAGTCCGTTTTCGCGGTCGGACATTTTGAACAGTGCCATGTCCTTAAGCTCTATGGCGCTGCCCTTGGGGACGAGCCGTCCCGACGGCGACAGCATACCCTCGATCCCGTGATTGACCAGCAGCCACATTCCCCTGTAATACACAATATACGCTCTCATATCGGGAGAAGCCTTTTCGTCATTATGGACGTTGGAATATACATGCCAGTCGAAGAGCGGCATACGGTCGTAGGCTATGACCTCGCTTTTCTCGCGGTAAACGCCCTTTTTTCCACGAACCTCGCTTTTGAACCCCAGACGAATGATCTTGTCTGCCGCGCGTGTTCCGCAGAACGGGCAGACGGGGGATCGTTCGTCGCGGAGAATGAACCATTTCTTTTCACAACGCGGATTTGCACAGGGAAAAAGTCTGTCCCACGCCTTGAGCAGCTCGGTCTCCCATTCCATGGCGGTGGGACGTTCCGACGGATTATGAAGCCCGTCCACGAAAGCCCTGATAAACAGGCGCTCAAGTCCCTTGGACAGCGAGTCTATCTTTATGCCGAGATCCGGCGGACGATTGGATCTGTCGTTGGGATCCTCGATAAAGGTCGCCTTTTCGCCGAGCGCCAGGAAATCGTCTTCTTCGGCGCTTGCGGTGCTGTAGATCTTGGGACCTATCAGCGGATGACGAAAGAACAGATATTCATAGATCAGCACGGGAAGCGCGTGAAGATCGGTCTGAACACACGGCATAGCGCGCCGACTGTCGTTAAAATCAAGTCCCAGAGTGGACAGGACTTCGGGCGCTATGTAGCCGCGTGTCCCGACTACCTCGGGCGCGTATTTGTTCGGCACGACAAGCGAGTCGATATCAATGACGACCGCTGTGCCGCTTTTTGGATCGATCAGAACGTTGTTGCACGAAAGATCCGAATGGGCAAGACCCGCCTGGTGCATTCTGCGTACAGTCCTAGAAAGCCCGATGGCGGTTTTCAGCATGGTGCGGAAATCGCCGCGTTCGGCAGGCTCGAGATACTTGCGATTGCGTCCCGTGAACCAGTTGGACTTTTTGTCCTTGCCTGCGAGGTTCAGCACCGTTGACGCGCCCGCTTCAAAGAAGAAGTTCTTCGGATAGGTCGGGCAGACTATGCCGAACTGAGGGCTTTTCACAATAGCCACAGGCCAGCAGAAGCGCTGCCTGAAATAATCGGCAGTCTTGCGCGTGTTTCCGAGAGCGCCGCCATCTTCCTCGGCTATGGTTGGATTGTAGATGCCGACGATGGTGCGGATACGATCCTGGAGCCGCGGATTCTGACTGTCGCGCGGGTCGTTGAAAAACTGAACGGCAAACTGCCGGTCGGGGGTGAAGAACGTGTGCTTCATGCCGCCGCGCGGCGCGTTCGCGTCGTATACATATTGGATCAGATCGCCGCTTTCCAGCACGGCAGTTAAAACTTCGCCGCTTCTCATATTTTAATTCCTTATTTTAATTTAAATTTCAAAATTCTCAATTGACGGCGTTTTGCGCAACGCGCATAATGCGGTCAATTGAGAACCGGTCGAAAAAATTTATTAAAATTTATTAAAATTTTTTCGACACTTTTTGAAATTTGCTGTGCTTTTATAACGTTGCTCTTGGCTATTTCTACAGTCGGAAACGTTTGAAAAAACGTTGAATTTTTTAGATGGGGCGCAGGGGCGGAGGTCTGTCGGTCAGCCCCTCTGTCACTTCGTGACATCTCCCCGGCGGGGAGTCACCCCGTGTCTCTCCCCCTCTCTTTGAGAGAGGGGGGATACCTGCGTTATCGCGATATTTTTACCGCGACCAGAGTTCTGTCGTCAAACGAGCCGCGCTCGTTGTAATTGTCGAGCCATACGCGCAGACGTTCCTCGGGGGTGTCGCCGATATTCATTCTGAACGCTTCAAGCGAGTGGCAGTACAGCATTTCGCGTTTATCCCACAGCGCGTTCACCGCTTCCTCGGACTTTTCCGAGAGAAGCTGCTTGGAGTATTGCAGCGCAACGCTCTGCTGGCTGACCGATACCGACTTGAAGCGTATCGGCGCGGGATCCTCGCCGCCCGGAGCGGCATAATCTCCGCGCTCCATAGGAAATATACCGTTCAGGCACAGATCAAGATACAGGCGCTTCATCATGGGCTGGGCGGGGAAGTAGTCGTCGGCAACGCCGTCCGACATCAGCAGCACCACGTCCGAGCTTCCGCGCGATATGCGCGTTTTTGCGCCAATGACGGCGGGGTCGGAATTCTTTTCGGAAAGGAAGTCCGTTTCGCCGGAGAATTTTCCGCTGTCCGCTTCTCCCATGAGCTTAAGGCAGGACGCGTGATCCGCGCTGCTGTCCAATGCGCATATGCAGCCGTCTCCGATCTGTACGCACGCCATAAAGGTCTGCGGTTTTCCGTCAATAACGAGCGGTACCATCACCGCCGCGAGGAAGGTCGTTCCGAGGTCACCTATAACGGGTTTTCTGCCGAGAGCGTCTTTATATTTCGGGTCGTCTTCGATGGTTTTAAGATGGCTCTGCTGAGCCGTGAACGCTTCCTTCGCCGATTCGCGGAGAAGGGGAGCTATTCTTCCGCACGCCGCCATAAATTGGGCGGAGCTGAGATCCGCGCACAACCCCTCGCGCAGGGCGGGGACGTTCCAGAAAAGCTCGGTCAGCTTTTCCTTAAGAAAAGCCGCCGCCGTTTCGGCGCTTATACGCGAGCCTATTCTTGAAAGCGGTCTGGAACCTGCTCCGTCGCAGACCACCGCTATCGCGCAGTCGTCGGTGACGGCAGTCTCAAAGTAATCGTCGCAGTTGGTTCCCTCGTGCTTGTGCTTTTTTCCGCGCACACGCGCTCCGATCAACTCGGCAAACTGTGCGGTTATGCGCTTCTGATGATATTCGGAATGAAGCTCGGTGCCGTCGTCAACTATCTCATTATACTGCCAGATGGACGCGGTGTGTTCCATGACCTCCATATCGGAG
>JAIEDJ010000260.1 GCA_029068025.1 Oscillospiraceae bacterium
GGTTCATAACGTTCGCTTTACGGGAGGCTGCAACGGAAATCTTAAGGCGATCCCGATTTTGGTTGAGGGTATGAGGGTGGAGCAGATCGAGGAAAAGCTGTCCGGCGTTTTGTGCGGACGGAGACCCACCTCCTGCGCAAATCAACTGACGAAAGCTGTTCGCGCCGCATATGAGGCGGCAATTGCCCATCAATCATAAATAATTTTGAAACGAACGAAGGGAATAACATTATGAAAATAGCGATCAGGTACTATACAAGGGGCGGGAACACGAAAAGGCTTGCCGATGCGATATCCGAAGCGGTTGGCGTGGAGGCGAAAACGACCGCCGAGCCGCTTACCGAAGACGTGGATATTCTGTTTTTAGGCAGCTCGGTTTATGCATTTGGCGTGGACAAAGAGGTGGAGCAATTTATCAACGGCATTGGCGTGAAGGTCGGAAAGGTAGTGAACTTCAGCACCGCTGCGCTTGTAAAGTCCACCTATAAGCAGGTCGCAAAGCTGCTTGTAAAAAAGAATATCCCTCTCGCAAAAGAGGAATTTGCTTGCCGTGGTTCATTTGGCGCGGCACATAAGGGCAAGCCCGATTCCAACGATTGCAAAGCGGCAGCGGAATTTGCTCAGAAAATCATTTCTCGGGGAGAAAAGTGATGGATAATAAATATGATTCTCTGAAGCTGAGCAACCAGCTCTGCTTTCCCCTTTATGCCGCCGCAAAGGAAGTCGTAAAGGCATATAAGCCGTATCTGGACGAACTTGATCTCACATATACGCAGTATATCACCATGATGGTGATGTGGGAACACAAAGAGCTTAGGATCAAGGAGGTAGGCGAATATCTATATCTGGATTCCGGCACGCTCACCCCTCTCATCAAGCGGCTTGAGGAAAAAGGGTATGTAACGAGGCGGCGCTCCGCGGCAGACGAGCGGGATCTGATCGTCACGATCACGGAAAAGGGAGAAGCATTAAAAGAAAAAGCCGTTCATGTTCCCGAACGGCTTGGAAGCTGTATTGAACTTGACCCGCAAAAGGCAAAAGCAATCTACGATATTCTTTATTAGGTGATCGGAAAGCTGACGAAGTAATGCTCGCGGTAAATTTTTATGATGAAACCACCCAGCAAAATCACCGGGATTGCCTTCATCAACAAATAGTTTATTGAAAAACACTCCCAAAAACAAGAATTTCCTCAAAAGGAAAAAGGCCGCACAGTCTCCCGTGCGGTCTTTTTAAGTAATGCAAGAAGTGACATATACTATTTTACACATTTAGAGCACAAAAATAGTACTTACTTCGCTGCGGCAGGAGTTTCCTTCTCGGCCTTCTTCGCCGCGATCTCCTTCTCCCATTCGTCGAAGCCCTTCGCGATCAGGTCCTTCGTCTCATAGCATACGCTCGGGAGCTTTCCTCCCCAAATGCCTTCGCATTCACCGAATGCCTTTTCAACCGCGTTCTTCATCTTTTCGAACGCCTTCTCGTCGTCTCCGGCAAGTGCCTTCGCGAAATCAAGAATACGGTTCGCGGTCTTTTCCGCGCCCCAGAAATCCTCGGAATCCGCCTTCAGCGGCTCTAAGCCGTAGCTTCTGAGCAGTTGATCGATCGAGGAGGTAGCCTTCGTACCGCTCGCCTGTCCGCCGATCAGCTTCGCAACGATGTCCTTCATTCCCTCGTTCTTCATCTGACGAACAGATTTCGACGCAGCCTTCGCGGAATCCGTCTTTTCGCTCGCCTTCGACTTGCTGTCATCGGCGGTGTGATCGTTCTTTTGATTCGAACGGTTGTCGGTTACGGTCGCCTTGGTATAAGCGGGGGTAAAACCGGTTTCGGATTTCACGAATTTGTCGGTATGCTCGGACGCAAGCGTCGTCGATTTCTCCTCCGAAACGCGTTCTGCGGGCTTCGGAGCGGTCGCCGCCGTCATCGCGGAGGTCTCCGCCACTCTTCCTACACTCATCATAAAAATCACTCCTTTCTAAAAATTCAGCCGATACCGCACGGTATCTACCTTATATATTATATCGTCTGTTTTACGGAAAACTTTAGGATTTTTTCAAATTCTTTCCTCTTTTTTTGGTGCAGTCTCCCGCGGCTCCGCCGGAAGGCTTTTCTGGCGTTACGCCCAGAACTTGTTCATCACGAAATTGATCGGAATTGGCACAATCATGTTCAGGAT
>JAIEDJ010000026.1 GCA_029068025.1 Oscillospiraceae bacterium
GCGTTTGTGCGTAGCACAAATGCCATTGCGTTTAACAAACGGCTTTGCCGTTTGTTAAACCGCGCAAAAGGGCGCTGGTCTGTCGGTCAACCCCTCCGTCACTTCGTGACACCTCCCCACCGGGGAGTCACCTTTGGAATCCCGAAAAAGAACTTTTTCTACAGTTTAAGACTGCCCCCGCTTTAAAAGCGGAGGCAGTCTGTTTTTCATCGTTATGTAGAAATTAAGGCGGCGGGATCAGCCGACAAAGTTGATGTTTTTCTTTCGGGAAAACAATATGATGAGACCGTTGATCGCCAGGATAACTCCGCATACGCCGATAAATATCAGCCCTTTGACTACATTATCCGAAGTGTCGCTGACAAGCCAATTTAGTGTGCTTTCCGCGTTCGTTATGGGATTGATCATAAACTGACCGACAAACGCCGCGATCCCAACTACAATGTATGAGATCACCGCATTCTTTTTTGATCCTTCCATGAAAACGCCCGCGACAACCATTATTGACGCAATGAGCAAAATGATCGCGCCGACTCTTGCAAGAACAGCCATGTTAGCGATCTTTTTTGCTTCTCCATCCAGGCTGCTAAGAAGAGCAAACGCCTCAGACAACGAATTTTTTGCACTTTCCGCTCTCGTATCAATAGAGTAGATCATTGCAAATGCCGAAATACCGCCTATAGCTCCGAGGACACCTCCAATAAGAAGCGCCAGTGCTCCGATCTTCTTTATCATTTCTTGTACCTCCGTCATTATTTGCTGATATTATAACTCTTTTGACGCATAAATTTCCGCCCGGGGGTCGTCCGCGCGGAAATTTGCAGCGTTAAATCATTATATCACAGTTTTCGTCAGAAGTCAATACCTTATATCAAAATTTGTTTCCGAATGCCCCACATATTTTTTTCTTTTGTTTTTTCGCGTATTTTATGGTTTGATATACTTCGCCGCTTTCGTGTTGGATATAGCAGACGACTAAGTCGGAACGCCTGATCATCCGGCGGACGCGGCGGCGGAACAGCCTCTTTAAATTAACGGTTATCGGTCTCCTGCAGATCTTGATCTCGTCATAACAGCTTTCAAGTAAATATTTGTTATAGCGGTATTCATCTGTCACATACGGCAGAACAAGAATGAGCGAGCAATTGCGGCAGCCCGGCTCTTCTCTTACGCGATATACTGCGGCCGTCACCAGAAGATCAAAAATGCCTCTGCGCATGACAAGAAATCTGACATTTTCTTTTGTGCGAAGCAGTTTTCTGATAAGGCGTCTGAGCGCGTCTCCGATCTTGGATATATCGGAATCCGGGATCTCCCGAGGTCCGAAAAAACTTACCGTGTAGATGTTCGGATTTTTTTTCATATGCCCTCCGTTTTTACATATTGCTTTATTATGTGTTACATTATATTTATAATATCATAATTAATTTAAATTGTCAAGCTATTATGTTAAAATAAAATAGGGTGATTGACTTGAAAGAGCAATATCATGAATTGTACAAGAAAATTGGACTTAAAATTAGCTATTATCGAAAGCTCAAAGGATTAACACAGGAAGCACTTTCCGAAAAAATAAATAAGAGCACAGCTTTTCTCGGTTCGGTTGAAGCGCCGAATATAAATAGTGCTGTTTCACTTGATACGCTGTTTGATATAGCCGTTGCTCTGGATGTCGCGCCGTATAAGTTTCTTATTGATGATTAAAGATCACAAGCCGCTTTCCAAACCGGAAAGCGGCTATTTTTGCAAATTGATCAATACGTATTGACAAAACACGTGTTATTTGCTATAATATTATTACCGGGAGGCGAACCTATGACTTTTAAGGATCTGGAAAACTTGCTGAAATCCGACGGCTGGCAGCTTAAGGAAGTGCGCGGTTCGCATTTTCAATATACCCATTCGACAAAACCCGGAAAGGTCACAGTACCAAACCACAAGGGCGATATACCCAAAGGCACGGTAAACGCAATTCTGAAACAGGCAGGGCTGAAGTAAACCTTGCCGATCAAATTCGTTGGGAGGGATCACATTTATGTTATCTGTATATCCCGCTTGCTTTTATAAAGAAAAAGACGGCGGATTTTCCGTTATTTTTCCCGATCTGGATCATCTGTCCACCTGCGGCGGCAGCCTTGAGGAAGCTATCGAAATGGCGATCGACTGCCTAGCCGGATACCTTTTTGACGCAAAAGTGAATAATGAAACGGTCGCCGCTCCGTCGGAGCTTACGGCAATTGATCCGGACGCGGAATATGACGAATATGAATCGGCTTTCGTCAATTTCGTGTCCGTTGATGTAGACGAATATGCCAAAAAGCATTTTGAAAAAGCCGATAAGAAAACCGTAACCATTCCGCACTGGCTGAATGTTATGGCGGAAAGCAAGGGTGCGAATTTTTCCGCTATACTTCAAAACGGCTTAAAGGATTTTCTCGGTTTGGACGCTAATTAATACGCCGCTCCGGACGTTGCGCCGAATAAGTTTCTTATTGATGATTGAAGATCACAAGCCGCTTTCCAAACCGGAAAGCGGCTGCAGAATATTAAAAAAGTTATTTTGCCAAGAGCTGCGTACCAAACTTGAGCACAAACGCCCAAGCCAAGATCAACGTTTTACTGTTCAGTGCAATTTGCGAAAGCGAGCGCCCGCATTATGCGCTTCGCGCAAAACGCTAGCGGAACGGAGCGTTAGCGGAGTGAGCATTTCGCGCTCGGCTAGGCGAGCTTTGCTCGCCGGTTCGCAAATTGCTTTTAAATAAACAGCCCCTCGTCAACATTATAAAACCGGTCAAAATCAACATTTCAGGGGTTTATCTACAGTCTGAGCAGCGTTGAAGGACGCTGCCTTTTTTGACGGTTAGCAGCGGTCATTTGTTCGGATCGGCAAGGAACTCTTTTGCTTCGACGCCGTTCGGGTCAAGGTACAATTTCCATCCGCCGCGCTCGAATTTGACCATGCCCGTGTTTACATAGGGTCTTACATCTAAACAGAAGACGCTGAATCTGATGCAGTCGGAGGTTTTCTCCGTGACCTTTGCTGTCTCCCAATACGGAAGGCCGGAACAGCCCGAGCTGTCGAAATACAAATTTCCGTCGATCTCAAGACATGCGGGAAGCGTTCCCTGTTCGCCCCCGTCGGTCATCACGGTGTATGTTCCGTCAGCGTTTTCGGTCATGGTGCCTTTGCCGGTGCGCGCCATATATTCTTCAGTCGCTTCCTGCGTGTAATATTTCAGCAAAAGCTCTTCAAGCTGTTCGAGCGTATGCGGATATTCAATTCCCCAATACGAGAGTCCGTTCGTTGGCATAAGCGCATAGCTTTTTTCCGGCTGATCGTCGGACGCTCTGAAACGATAGAGCACCATGTTCGCTTCTTTGCCGATATCAAACCAGAAATACGGGGCGATCGCCTCTCCCGGCAGCGAGTTCAGAATATCTTGCAGCTCAAGATCCTCTTCGGAAAATTCCGTTGGCATTTCGGGGATAAATGTCATGTTGTAGAAGAAATCCAGCTTCCAGCTGCCGTCCTCAAATAAGGCGATCCCTTCCTGATCAATTAAACTATTGCTGCGCTCCGAATAAATAAATTTTATCACATTGTCGGTGTGGGATGTGATCTTTATTGTTGCGGGGTCGATGTACGCCACATCTTCTATCATACCCCACTGTGTGCGGTACAGCTGCCCGCCGGCTTCAATAAGAGTCGGTGCCGCGTCTAATGAGCGGTCTGCGCACATTATATTGTTTCCGTCGTCATCGACAGCTGTGTGCCCTGTACCGACAGCCTCCATATAACTTTTGACAGCGCGGCGTGTAAAATAGCGGTGCAGCAGTTCTTCCACGCCTTCGCATGTCTGCGGAACATCAAACAAGCCCGAGGGTTCGGTTTTCCGGTTTTCGCCTATCAGGCAATAGTCGTTGTAATTATATCTGCCGTCTGCCATCTTAAGCAAATATCCATCCTCACGGTTGACATTAAGACGATTAAAGATATTGTCGACATCGGAGGCGTTCCTGATCAGCTCCCGAATTATGGCAAGATGCTCTTCTTCGGCTGAGCCGTTTCCGGAGCTGTCATCGGGAGCGCCTGAGGACGCGCTGTCGGATACGGACATACCGGAGCCGGTCTGAACAGGCGCAGGATC
This sequence comes from Oscillospiraceae bacterium, assembly GCA_029068025.1. Lineage (GTDB taxonomy): Bacteria > Bacillota > Clostridia > Oscillospirales > Ruminococcaceae > CAG-115. Next base: position 4,149 of record JAIEDJ010000026.1, read on the forward strand.
GATCCCGCCGCCGTTCAGACGGAACCTCGTCAGCGTGAATATTCCCGCGGCTAACACCGCGATACACGCCGCGCCGCCGAGCAGGAGCTTCGGCAGCCGCTTGGGAGAACGCGGCACGGCGGCAAGCCTCTGCGGACGCTGAACGTCCTCGTAAATTTCCGAAATGATATGATCGTCCATATCATCGAGTATGTTGAAAAATTCTTCCGATCTCATATAGAAAATCCCTCCTTGATAAGATATTCTTTCAGTTTTTTGCGTGTTCTGCTCAAGATCACCATAGCGTTATTCTCGGAGATACCGAAATAATTCGCGATATAGGATATGTCCGCGCAGTACCAGTATCTTAGTACAAATACCTTGCGGTTGGTGTCGGAGCACTTTAACAGGAACTTGTTTATTGTGTTGATAAGCTCCTTGCGATCAAGCTCGCCCTCGACGCTGAATTTATCCGAGATACATTCCTCAAGCTCCTCGAATACAAGCTCGGAAGCCCCGCCGCCGCGTTTTTGTCTCTCGGAGCTTTTCAGCAGATTCAGCGCGTGATGCTTTGTGAGCTTCCCGAAATACGATGACAGAACGGGCGGTTCTTTCGGAGGAATGGACTCCCACGCCTTGAGAAAAACGGCATTCACACATTCCTTCGCTTCTTCCTCGTTTTTCAGGATATTTCTCGCGATGGTTTTGCAGTATGCCCCGAATTTCGCAGAGGACGCGGAAATGGCTTTTTCGTCACGTGCCAGAAAAAGCGCGATTATTTCCCTGTCGTCCATTTTATCACTTCCCCTGGTGTATTTTATTTTAAGAGCCTGTTTAGTATCTCTCAGCACGCATCTCGCTGGCATATTTTCCGTCATACTTAGGCAATTTTTCTTGAAGTACATAGAGTACGTCTGCGAAAAATTGCCGTCGTCTGCCGAAAAATCTGCTGCGCGATCTGCGCACTTCGAGATACTAAACAGGCTCTAAGAGAGCGGGGAGAACAATATATTTCTGAAATGCCGGATCCTTACATTTTCGTAAATTCCGCTCTCTGTTTTAATATACAACATTTTTTTAATATCCTTACAACTTTTTCAAAAAAACATCCAAGCCTGTGGAAAATCTTGGATGTTGACTATCGGCAGGCAGTTAAAACGCCCGTCAGGATCTCGGGCGAAAAAAATTTTTTTCTTGGCTGCCATATTTGCCGGATTTTTGCGAACTTATTATTAGAGAAGAAAATTTTATGCGAAAGCGAATATTTCTTACTTTTAGGAGGTGGAACGCATGGAAGACAACGCCATAATACAGCTTTTCAATGAGCGAGACGAAGCGGCGCTCTCCGAGCTTTCCAAAAAGCATGGTACGTTTTTCACACGCCTTGCCGAAGGCGTACTTCGCAATTACGAGGATTCTCAGGTATGCGTGAACGACGCGTATCTTAAGACGTGGGAGACAATCCCGCCCGCAAAGCCGAACTTTCTCAGGGCGTTTGTCGGAAGTATCGTCAAGCGCATTGCGGTGAGTATGCTCCGCGCGAGCGGCGCTCAGAAGCGCGGCGGCGGAGAATTTGATCTTGTGCTTGAGGAGCTGGAGGAATGTGTGTCGGACAACAGCAGCGTTGAGGACGAATTCGACAACAAACAGACGATAGAGGAGATCAATAAGTTCCTGAGGAATTGCGGTGAGTTTGACCGCCGCGTTTTCGTGCTGCGCTATTGGTACTGCGAAAGCGTCTCGACTATCGCCGCGGAGCTTGGCATGGCGGAAAACAAGATCTCGGTATCGCTTTACAGAACACGCAAAAAACTGAAGGAACATCTGACAAAAGGGGGCTACATATTATGAAAAGATCAGAAAAATTATTTCTTGCAATAAACGAGATTGACGGCGATATCGTCGAAGAAGCAAAGCCTAAGGAAGAAAAGCCTATCCAAATGAAGCCCGAGCCGCGTTCCCCGATGAAGGGGATAATTGCCCTCGCGGCGTGCGTCGCCGCGCTGGCGGTCGGCATATTTGCTATTGTCAAGTTTAAGCTGGGCGGAGATATTGAGTCGGTTCCGGTTCAGAACGGTTCCGATTCATTTGCATCGGACAGCACGGATTCCGAATACAACAGTTCCGATACGGACAGCGCCGATAACGGCTCTGAAATTGATCTTACGCTCACCGAAGAGGATCTGGAGCTTCAAGCTATTCTAAAGGAGCTTGTTCCGAAAGCCGAAGAGATCGACGGAATGTTTGGCTATCTCAGCCCGTCCGGAGATAAGTACACTATTAATTTCGGTCGTAGTCCCGATGGGATGATGCCTTATGAGAACACATATTACCTTGTTTCCGAGGATATGCGCACCGGCAATAGTATGTTTGCCGTTCCGCAAAGCTATGACGAAATGGAGAAGCTGATCTCCGAATATTTTTCTTCCCAAGCAGCCGAGGACTATATGCAGCATATCGGTCACGGCACATTGAAGGAAGAACGCGATGGGATCCTTTATGTGACCGGCGGCGGCAGGTTTATTGAAATGAACGGCAATATGTATTTCTCCACCGATCTTGACAAACCTTATTACGATGGAATTAATATTAAATACGAGGGGATGGGGATAGACTGCGAAACCGCAAAAGTCACGCGCCAAACCGACACGATCATAGAATTTACATATTGGGGGCGCTGCTATCATTCATATGATGAGTATTCCGAAAAAGAAGGCATTCTTGTAAAAGAAAACGGCGCTTGGAAGCTGCGCTATTTCTACTACAACTGCTTTGCTCCCGAGATACCGGTCGAGTTTACGGAGCAGGATCTTGAGTTGTGCGAAATACTAAAGGGTTTAGAGCCGGGCAATAAAACCACCGACCTGTTTATAGGGGGTCTCACCAAGACCGGGACAGAATACCAGTTTGTTACCACCGGCATCACCGGCAACTCCCGCGAAGAATATATAACCGGGTATTTCGATCTGTCAAGCGCGGAGCAAGAGTTCGATTATCCGAGATCCCGAGATGAATTCGAGCAGCGGCTTCTTCCGTATTTCACCCGTGAAGCGACCGATCAATATATGAACAACGTTACCAAAGGTCTCTCTATGACCCAGAGCGATATTGATTTTTTTATATATTCGGTCACAGTTGAAAATAATTCAAATCCCATTTATATCGAGCTGGACGGAAAAATGTACTACCGTTGGGACACAGCAGACCACCGCTCAAGGATCAATTATGACACCGTAAAGGTCATCGACCGGACGGACGATACCATTGTCTTTTCGCACGTAAATATAGATGGCGGTAGTTATCATCCAAAGACCGAAAGGCTTGTATACGAGCGCGGCGGCTGGAAACGCGATCCTTTTTATCAATAAAATACAGCCTGCCCCAAATCGGGGCAGGCTGTTGGTTTGTATAAAAAGCAAGTTTAGATCAAGATCAGCTTTCCACTGCTAGCGCTCCGTCCTTAACGCCGATCCTTACGGTATCGCCCTGCCGCAGCTTGTCGGCGAGGATCTCACGCGCTATCAGCGTTTCGAGGTTGCGCTGGATATAGCGCTTGATCGGACGCGCGCCGAAGCTCGGGTCGTAGCTCTCGTCGAGAATGAGCTGCTTTGCTTCGTCCGTGATCACCAGACTGAGCTGCTTTTCGCGCAGACGCTTTGCGAGGTCGGCAGCCTGGAGATCTATAATGCCGAACATCTCGGTCTTGGTGAGCGGCTTGTAGAATACGATCTCGTCCAGACGGTTGAGGAACTCGGGGCGGAACGACTGCTTCAGGAGCTTGTCGACACTGTTCCGCGCTTCTTCGGTGATCTGCCCGTCGCCGCCTATGCCGTCAAGGATATACTGCGAACCGAGGTTGCTGGTGAGTATGATGATCGTGTTTTTAAAGTCGATGGTGCGTCCCTGCGAGTCGGTAACTCTGCCGTCGTCAAGAACCTGTAACAGCACATTGAACACATCGGGGTGTGCCTTCTCCACCTCGTCGAACAGCACGACGGAATACGGCTTGCGGCGCACCGCGTCTGTGAGCTGACCGCCCTCCTCGTAGCCGACGTATCCGGGAGGCGCTCCGATCAGGCGGCTGACCGTGTGCTTCTCCATATACTCGCTCATGTCAAGGCGGACAATGTTGTGCTCGTCATCGAACAGCGCTTCCGCAAGCGCCTTTGCAAGCTCGGTCTTGCCCACGCCGGTGGGACCCAAGAACAGGAATGAACCGAGCGGCTTGCGCGGGTCGTTTATGCCCGCTCTCGAGCGCATAATGGATTCGGTAACGCGGGAAACCGCTTCGTCCTGACCCTTGACGCGCAGATGAAGCGTCTCGGCGAGGTGGAGTATCTTTTCGCGTTCGCCCTCTACGAGCTTATTTATGGGGATACCAGTCCAGCGCGCCACGATTCGCGCGATCTCTTCCTCTGTTACCTTATCGCGGAGCAGAGAGCTTGCCTTCGCTTCCTCGGCGATCTCTTCCTCTTTCTTTAACTCGGCTTGCAGCTGAGGGAGTTTGCCGTATTGAAGCTCCGCCGCCTTGTTGAGGTTGTAGTCGAGCTTTGCCTTTTCGATATCGGCGTTGGTCTGCTCGATCTCCTTACGCAGATCCTGAACCTTGCTGATAGCGTTTTTCTCGTTCTGCCACTTCGCTTTCATCGCGTTGAACCTGTCGCGCTTTTCGGCAAGCTCTTTGCGGATGTCCTCGAGGTGCTCCGCAGAGAGCTTGTCGGTCTCCTTGGAGAGCGCAGCTTCCTCGATCTCAAGCTGCATGATACCGCGTGAGATCTCATCCAGCTCCGTGGGCATACTGTCCATTTCGGTGCGTATCATCGCGCACGCTTCGTCCACAAGGTCTATCGCCTTGTCGGGCAGAAATCTGTCGGTGATGTAGCGGTTGGAGAGCGTCGCGGCGGCGATTATAGCGTTATCTTGGATCTTTACGCCGTGGAATACCTCGTAGCGCTCCTTAAGTCCGCGCAGTATTGAGATAGTGTCCTCGACATTCGGCTCGTCAACCAGAACAGTCTGGAAACGGCGCTCGAGAGCGGGGTCTTTCTCGATATACTTGGAATATTCATCAAGCGTGGTCGCGCCTATGCAGTGCAGCTCGCCGCGCGCCAGCATGGGCTTTAACAGATTGCCCGCGTCCATCGCGCCACTCGACTTGCCCGCGCCGACGATCAAATGCAGCTCGTCGATAAACAGGATTATGCGCCCGTCCGACTTCTTGACCTCGTTCAGCACCGCCTTCAAGCGTTCCTCAAACTCTCCCTGATATTTTGCGCCCGCGATAAGCGCGCCCATATCCAGTGAGAACAGCTTTCTGTCCTTGAGGTTCGCGGGAACGTCGCCGCGCACTATACGCAGCGCCAGACCCTCCGCGATGGCAGTCTTGCCGACGCCGGGTTCGCCGATAAGGCAGGGATTGTTCTTGGTCTTGCGCGAGAGTATGCGGATAACACTGCGTATCTCGCTGTCGCGCCCGATAACGGGATCTATCTTGTTCTGACGAGCGAGCTCAACGAGATCCTGACCATACTTTTTCAGTACGTCATAGGTCTCCTCGGGGTTCTTGGACGTTACGCGCTGATTTCCGCGAACTTCCTGCAATACGGTAAGCAGCTTGTTCTTATCCACTCCGAAGCTCTTGAACATTCCCTTGACATCGCTGTCGGGGACTTCCGCAAGCGCAAGCAGAAGGTGCTCCACGGAGATGTAGTCGTCCTTCATGCGGTCGGCGATCTTCTCCGCTTCGGCGGTCGCCTTGTCCATATCGGACGAGATGAAGATCTTTCCCGCCTCGCGGCCGCTGCCCGAAACGCGCGGCATACCCTCGATAAATTTCAGCGCCGCGGTTTTCAGCCCGTTCGCGTCTATTCCCATCTTGGTGAACAGCTGCGGCACAAGTCCGCCCTCGTCGGAAAGCAGCGCGTACAGCAAGTGCATCTGCTCGACGCAGTTATTCTGATACGAAAGCGAGATATCCTGCGCGGATTGTATCGCTTCTACGGATTTTTCGGTCAATTTGTTTACATTCATATTAATATACCTCCTGTTACA
>JAIEDJ010000261.1 GCA_029068025.1 Oscillospiraceae bacterium
GGCTCCGCTCCGCACTTCGTGCTCCGCTGCGCCGAGCGGGACTGCTTTTTGAAATTTCTCCTGCGCGTTTAAATTGTCGATCTTGGCTTGGGCGCTTGTGCTCAAATTTGGCGTGTGGCTCTTGGATTAAAATAACTTTTTATACAAGCTGACGCATTTAAAAAATGCGTGTAAATTTTTTTGATTAGAAGGGAATTTTATGAAGACAGAGAAGAAAAGCTTTTTTACAGTGCGCGAGATGGTGTTTACAGCTATCTGCGCGGCGATCATCTGTGTGCTTGCGCCGATATCTGTTCAAATAGGTCCTATCCCGATATCACTGGGAACGTTTGCAATTTATTTTACGGCGGCGCTGCTTGGCGGGAAGCGCGGCACGTTTGCCGTTATCGTGTATATACTTATAGGAATGGTCGGGCTGCCCGTGTTTACGGGAATGCGCGGCGGCGCGGGGGTGCTGTTCGGCAATACTGGCGGCTACATAATCGGTTATATCCCGCTGGCGCTGCTGACGGGCGTGTTCTCGGATATGAAATCAAAGCTGCACTGGACTATGCCTGTCGGTATGGTTTTAGGCACAGTGGCGCTGTACACCTTTGGAACGGCGTGGTATATGATAATGAGCGGCAGCACGCTTATGGCGGCGCTGACTGCGTGCGTAGTTCCGTTTTTGCTGTTCGATTCGATAAAGATGGTTCTTTCTACTATGCTCGCGATCCCGCTGAGATCCCGACTGAACAAAATGATAGGCGGCAAGGCAGAATAATGCGGTATGTATAAAAGGCTTTGGCGGCGTTTTAAAATTTAGCCAAGATCGACATTATAATTGTGCAGCATGAAATTTTCGGAAAGAAGCCGCACCGCATGCCGCGCACGCATTATGCACGCATTATGCGCTGCGCGCAAAAAGCTGCGCAAAACGCTGGCGCGGAGCGTGCTGTGATGACGTGTATTTTGAAATTCTTTAAAATAAGGGGGAAGTCTTATCGATTCGGCACTTGTGATCGCGTTTCAGGCGGTCGTGATGTTTATTCTGCTTGGCGTGGGGTATATGCTGTACAGGCTGAAATTCCTGGACGACGATTCCACGCGCCGTCTGTCAAATATTGTGATAACGGTCATCAACCCTATCGTGATATTCAACGCGTATCAGACGGATTTCAAGCCCGAGCTTGCGAAAGGGCTGCTTTATGCCATGATCCTCGCGTTCTCCTGTCAGACGGTGATGGTGCTGATCGGAAAGCTCGCAGTTCGTAAAAAGTCGGAGAATTTCCGCGTTGAACGCTTCGCGGCTGGGTATTCCAACTGTGCCTTTATGGGGATACCGCTGGTTCAGGCGGCGTTCGGCGCGGAGGGCGTGTTCTATCTGACCGCGTTTATCACTGCGTTTAACGTGTTTATGTGGACGCACGGTGTGATACTGATGAGCGGGCAAAAGCAGTCGCCGAAATCGCTGCTTAAGATACTGATTTCTCCGGCAATAATTTCCATAGTGCTGGGATTGCTGTTCTTTTTGACGGGACTGCGTGTGCCCGAGATCATCGGGCAGCCGCTTAACTATCTCGGCGCGATGAATACTCCGCTTGCCATGATAGTTTCGGGCGCTACGATCGCAAAGGCGGGACTGCTTTCGGGGGTAAAGAACCCAAGAATATACGCAGTGCAGTCACTTAAGCTGTTGATAACGCCCGCGCTGCTGGCGGCGGCAGTCGTGCCGGTCGAGCTGCTGGGGGTAAGCTCTCTTGTTGTGAATACCATATTGATCGCAGCGGCTTCTCCTACAGCATCGTCAACGATAATGTTTTCTTACAAATTCGGAGAAAACGAAAGATACGCGTCACACCATTTTGCTATATCCACTATAGCAAGTATGGCTACGATCCCGCTTATTATGGCGCTTGTAAAGCTGCTGGAGTCGATTATAGCCGGATAAAATACCTCGATTTGTGAAATATCACCAAAAAAATCAACAAATATTTGTTATAAATTATTGTTGCAAATTGTTTTGAAAAATGGTATAATCTAAATGTGATAAATGTTGCAAGATAGTATTGTAGCTTATGGCTTACATACTTCTTAATATATTTTCCCCAATTATTTTTCAGCCGATCATTCTGTTTTCCCCAAACAGACGGCGCATTTGATTTGAGTTGCCGCAGACACCCCCTTGTCTGCGGGTTTTTTTTGTTAAAATATTCGGAGGATAAAATGAGAAAAGTACTTTTTGTTGTCATAACAGCGGTATGTATGCTGTTCACCGCCTGCGAAAACACTTCCGAGCCCGCCGAGGAACATTCCGGGAGATGGTACGCGATGGATACGTTTATGAGCGTCACAGCATACGGCGACAGCGCTTCGGATGCTCCGGAGGAGATCCGGGACAGGATCTCAAAGCTGGAGGATATGTGGTCGGTGACTGATGAGAAAAGCGAATTATACGCGTTGAATCATGGAGGATCGGGCGAGGTCAGCGCCGAGACCGCCGAGCTTATCTCATTCGCGTTGGAGATCGCCGAAAAAAGCGGCGGCGCGCTGGATCCGACAATATATCCCGTGCTGACCGCATGGGGATTCACTACCGAGGAAAAGCACGTTCCGCCCGCAGACGAGCTGTCAAGGCTGCTGGAGCTTGTGGACTACCGCGCGGTGACCGTATTTGAAAATACGGTCACACTCCGCGACGGCATGATGCTGGATCTCGGCGCGGTCGCCAAGGGCGCGGCAAGCGACGCGGCGGCGGATATTCTGCGCAAAAAAGACGTGAAGTCCGCGCTGCTGAATTTTGGCGGCAGCATTATGACGATCGGCACAAAGCCCGACGGCACGGAATGGCGGATAGGGGTAGAGGATCCCGAGGATAAAACCAAGAATGTCGGCGTGCTTGCCGTAAGCGATCTTGCGGTGGTCACGTCGGGAATGTATGAGCGCTACTTTATTGGTGAGGACGGAACGTTTTACGGACATATTATCGACCCAAAGAACGGCTATCCCGTTAATAACGAGCTGCTTTCCGCGACGATCATCGCGCCGGAGGGCAGGTTGTGCGACGCTCTCTCAACGGCGGTGTTCGTTATGGGTACAGAACGCGCCGAAGAGCTTTGGCGCAGGATGGGCGGGTTCGATATGCTGCTTATTACAAGAAGCGGAGAGGTGATCGTTACAGAGGGCGCGGCGAAGAGGTTTACATTGTCGGACAGATCTCATACTTTGAGGGTAATATAATGCTATATAGAAGCTGAGAGCCGCGTTTTTCGCGGCTTTTCAGTCTGTAGAAAAAGTCCTGTTTTGGGGATTCCAAAGGGCGCAGCCCTTTGGCGCGGTTTAACAAAACGGAAAACCGTTTTGTTAAACGCAATGGCATTTGTGCTGCGCACAAACGCTCATTGCTAGCTTCGGGGCGCGGGTGACTCCCCGGGTGGGGAGGTGTCACGCAGTGACGGAGGGGTTGACCGACAGACCGGAGCCCCGAAATCCTCTCCACTCTCCCCAAGAGGGGGGGTTATACAAGCTGGGAAGCCGCGTTTTTCGCGGCTTTTTTAAATTAGTCATTTTTAGATCAATAATGACTAAAAATTCTTTTTGCTTTGTGTTAGAATCTAATCAATGCGGGGGAACACATCTCGTAAATGAAAAAAGTGAAGGGGATCTGATATTTTGAAATTGACGGTTATCGAAGAGGGCGCGAGAGCACCTACGATCTTGTTAAGGAAATGCTGTATACGCCGCCAAAAAGTGTTTTGGCATGGTTCGCAATTATTGTTCTTGTTGTACAACATCTGTTATACCGTTAAGTGCTAGAATAGAAAAGTACAAACCGCGAAAGTTGTATTATTGATAGTTTTATAGGGATCGGAGGTGCGCGATGTCTAACTTTGGCGAATTGCTCAAAGAATTGCGAAACGATGCCGGACTGACGCAAAAGGAGCTTGCCGAAAAGCTCTGGATATCCAAAACCGCAGTCAGCTACTATGAACAGTCACACAGGTGCCCTTCACCCGATATACTGGTGAAGATCGCCAATGTGTTTCATGTATCCACCGATTATCTTCTGGGACAGGAGCAGAAAAAACAAACGCTGGATGTGACCGATCTTCCCGAAGAGGATATAGAGCTTCTTTACAGCATTGTGCGGTTTCTGCGGAACAAAAACCGCTCCGGCGACAAAACGCAGCTTACATAGCCGGCACGGTAAAACAACGGAATGCCAAAGGCATATCGGGTGACAGAAACGCCCGAAGAAAGGAAAGACTATGAACAAGAAATTCAAAACCGTCATCGCGGCTCTGCTTGCCGCGGCAATGTGCGCGTCCTTTACGGGGTGCGACAACCGCTCCGACCTTGAGAAGGAGCTTGATAAAGCGGCAAAGGAGTTTGACAAGCAGACCGGCAACGCCGTCAACAGCTCAACGACGCCGTCAAAGCCCGATCCAAAGCCCATAGATCCGTTTGAGGATCTTGAAGTAGTGTTTGAGGGCATATCCCCGCTGATCACGGCTAAGCTCAAGGGAGAGAATTCCAATGTGAAGTATACTCTCAGCAGAAACAGAGAGCTGGAAAACGGCGGCAAGGTTACCGTTACCGCCGAGATCCCGAGCTACAAAAAGGACGACTACGTTCTCACCTCCGACAGCAAGGAATTCACCGTATCGAACAGACCTTATTACATAATGAAGCTCTCGGATCTCACGGACGAGGACGTTCAGAAGCTCGGCAAAATAATTACGGATCTGGTTCCCGACGATGTAATACGCCATGCCGCCGGCGGTGAGGGCACCACGGTCAACAGCCTGGATTTCCTCGGAAACATCAATCTGACAAGGAGCGGCAAAAATTACCGTCTTTACTTTGTGTATAAAGCGAACGTTACCTGTGCCAAGATAAGCGAGACGAGAGAATACATTTTCGCGGCATTTTTCGGAAATGTTTATAAGGAAAAGGACGGCACGCTCGTCTTTACTGATGGAAAGCCGTCTTACAACAGCTCCGGCGATCTCTCGCTGTCGCTCAACGGTTTTTATGTCGGCGGCGCCTATGCCTCTCTTGATTCGCTTAACTCAAGCATTTCGGGATCGGATATCGAGCGGGAATCCAATATTATAAGCTAATATGCCTTTAAAATGTTGATCTTGGCCGGTTTGTCACGTTGACGAGGGGCTGTTGATTTAAAAGAAATTTCAAAACCGGGCAAGGCTTCGCCTTGCCCTCAGCCTGTAGAAAAAGTTATTTTAGCCAAGAGCGGCGTGCCAAACCCGAACACAAGCGCCCAAGCAAAGGACAACATTGCGTGGGTGACTGCAAATTTCAAAAAGCAGTCCTGCTCGGCGCAGCGGAACGAAGTGGAGCGGGGCTGGCTAGTGCGTTGCGAAGCAACGCACGGTTTTGAAATTTTTTAATAAACAGCCCCTCGTCAACATTATAAAACCAGCCGAGATCAACGTAGCAAAATAGACAAGATCAACATTTTAGGGGTTTATCTACAAGCTGCAAAAACCGAGAGGATTACCTCTCGGTTCCGGCTTGTATAAAAACCCCTCTCGGGGAGAGGGGGGAGAGAATTGCGGGGCTCCGGTCTGTCGGTCAACCCCTCTGTCACTTCGTGACATCTCCCCTCCCGGGGAGTCACCCGCACCCCGAAGGGACGAAGTCCCGGAGCTAGCAATGAGCGTTTGTGCGCAGCACAAATGCCATTGCGTTTAACAAACGGCTTTGCCGTTTGTTAAACCGCGCAAAAGGGCGCTGCCCTTTGGAATCCCGAAAAAAGAACTTTTTCTACAGTCTGTAACCGTTTTCACTTGTGAAAACGGTTACACGGATTTTTAGTACAAAATGCAAAAATTTTACAAAAAATTTCAAAAAATGACTAGCAATTTTTTCCGAAATCTGTTATAATAGAACTCAAGGACGGGGAAGCTAATGTTAAAATATTAAAATATTGGCTTTGACTGTCGAAAAAATTGTTAGGAGGATGATTCCAATGGCAAAGAAATACTGTTACCTGTTTTCCGAGGGCAACGCGAATATGCGCGAGCTGCTTGGCGGCAAGGGCGCTAACCTCGCGGAGATGACCAACATCGGTATGCCCGTTCCTCAGGGCTTCACTATCACTACCGAGGCTTGTACTCAATACTATGAGGACGGAAGACAGATCAATGATGAGATCATGGCGGAGATCAACGAATATATCGTAAAGATGGAGGGTATCACGGGTAAGAAGTTCGGCGACAGCCAGAACCCGCTGCTCGTTTCCGTTCGTTCGGGCGCGCGCGCTTCCATGCCCGGTATGATGGATACCATTCTGAACCTTGGTCTCAACGAGACAGTTGTTGAGGTAATGGCTAAGCAGTCCGGCAACCCGAGATGGGCTTATGACTGCTACAGAAGATTTATTCAGATGTATTCCGACGTTGTTATGGAAGTCGGCAAGAAGTACTTCGAGCAGCTTATCGACGAGATGAAGGAAAAGCGCGGCGTAAAGCAGGACATCGAGCTTACCGCGGACGATCTCAAAGAGCTTGCAAATCAGTTCAAGGCTGAATACAAGGCTAAGATCGGCAGCGACTTCCCGTCCGACCCGAAGGAGCAGCTCATGGGCGCTATCAAGGCTGTATTCCGTTCTTGGGACAACCCCAGAGCGAACGTATACCGCCGCGACAACGATATTCCCTATAGCTGGGGTACTGCCGTAAACGTTCAGTCTATGGCATTCGGAAATATGGGCGACGACTGCGGCACGGGCGTTGCGTTCACTCGTGATCCGGCGACCGGCGCTAAGGGCTTGTTCGGCGAGTTCCTTACCAACGCACAGGGCGAGGACGTTGTAGCGGGCGTTCGTACTCCTATGCACATCACCGAGATGGAGCAGAAGTTCCCCGAAGCGTTCAAGCAGTTCACCGACGTTTGCGCAAAGCTTGAAGCTCACTACCGCGATATGCAGGATATGGAGTTCACCGTTGAGCACGGCAAGCTCTATATGCTCCAGACTCGTAACGGTAAGAGAACAGCGCAGGCTGCTCTTAAGATCGCGTGCGACCTCGTTGACGAGGGAATGCGCACTGAAAAGGAAGCTGTTGCGATGATCGACCCGCGCAACCTCGACACTCTGCTTCACCCGCAGTTTGACGCTAAGGCATTGAAGGCTGCTACACCCGTAGGCAAGGGCTTGGGTGCTTCTCCCGGAGCTGCTTGCGGTAAGATCGTGTTCTCCGCGGAGGACGCTGTTGAGTGGAAGTCCCGCGGCGAGAAGGTAGTTCTCGTTCGTCTGGAGACTTCTCCCGAGGACATCACCGGTATGAAGGCTGCACAGGGAATTCTGACCGTTCGCGGCGGTATGACCTCTCACGCTGCCGTTGTAGCACGCGGTATGGGTACCTGCTGTGTATCCGGCTGCGGCGACATCGCAATGGACGAAGAAAACAAGAAGTTCACTCTCGCAGGTAAGACCTACCACGAGGGCGACCCGATCTCCATCGACGGCTCCACCGGCAACATTTATGACGGCATTATCCCGACCGTTGACGCGACTATCGCGGGCGAGTTCGGAAGAATTATGGCATGGGCGGACAAGTACCGCAAGCTTAAGGTTCGCACCAACGCGGATACTCCCACAGACGCTAAGAAAGCTCGCGAGCTGGGTGCGGAGGGTATCGGTCTGTGCCGTACCGAGCATATGTTCTTCGCCGAGGACAGAATCGCGGCGTTCCGTGAGATGATCTGCGCCGATACTCTCGAGGAGCGCGAGAAGGCTCTCGAAAAGATCCTGCCGTATCAGCAGAGCGACTTCGAGCAGCTCTACGAGGCTCTTGAGGGCAACCCCGTAACTATCAGATTCCTCGATCCGCCTCTGCATGAGTTCGTTCCCACCGAGGAAGCGGACATCAAGAAGCTCGCTGACGCACAGGGCAAGTCCGTTGAGCGTATCAAGGAAATTATCGCTTCGCTCCACGAGTTCAACCCGATGATGGGTCACCGCGGCTGCCGTCTGGCGGTTACGTACCCCGAGATCGCTAAGATGCAGACCAGAGCGGTTATCCGTGCGGCTATCAACGTACTCAAGAAGCACTCCGACTGGAATCTCGTTCCCGAGATCATGATCCCGCTCGTTGGCGAGATCAAGGAACTCAAGTACGTTAAGGACATCGTTGTTGCTACTGCCGATGAAGAGATCAAGGCAGCGGGCAGCAATATGAAGTACGAGGTAGGCACTATGATCGAGATCCCACGTGCGGCTCTCACCGCCGATGAGATCGCTAAGGAAGCCGAGTTCTTCTGCTTCGGTACGAACGACCTCACTCAGATGACCTACGGCTTCTCGCGCGATGACGCTGGAAAGTTCCTCAACGCTTACTATGACGCTAAGATCTTCGAGAACGACCCGTTCGCTAAGCTCGACCAGATCGGCGTAGGCAAGCTTATGGAGATGTCCATCAAGCTCGGCAAGCAGACCAGACCCGACCTCCATGTAGGTATCTGCGGCGAGCACGGCGGCGATCCTTCGTCCGTTGAGTTCTGCCACAAGATCGGTCTGACTTACGTTTCCTGCTCGCCGTTCCGTGTTCCGATCGCAAGACTTGCGGCGGCTCAGGCGGCTATCGCGGACGAGAAGTAATTTGAAATTGCTTTCTGTTTAGTGTAATTTTTAAGATCCCGGATCGCTTGGCGGTTCGGGATCTTTTGTTTTCCTATTGATTTTTTCGGAGAAACGGTGTATAATATATTCAAAGGAGCGTGATATTATGGAAAATGCTGTATTGAAGAATAACTTGACAGAGAATCTCGATACTTTGGAGTATGTTGATGAGTATGACGATACGGAACTCTCGGAGGAGCTTATTGCCGATCTTAATCTTGCATTGGAGCAGATCGAGCGCGGGGAAGGCATTTCTGCCGATGAAATGATGGAAAGGCTTTCTAAGCGATATGGGAACAGGATTTAAAGTTACTTATATGCCGTTTGCCGAAGAGGGTTTATATAATATCCAAGATTATATTTTTTCAAAATCCAAAGATTCAGAAACAGCTGTGAGAATGGTTCGACGAATTGTTGCATATGCCAACAATAATTTGTCTTATAATCCTTTTATAGGGCGCATTATTTCGGAGTATAAGCTCAAAACAAAAAACGTTCGTCGCATTACCACGACCGATAAGCGATACAACATCTATTACAGCGTCAATGAGCAAGCCCGCGAGGTTTACATACTGAAGATCGTCGACGGCAGGCAAAGCGTTGAACGTCAATTATCCGGATTATAACGATCCCGATTCCAATACGGAACCGGGATCTTTGTATTTTTATTCGGCGGTTATGCCGAAGTCTTTCAGAATTTGGTGCATTCCGTCCATATCGGTCCATCCGGTGATAATATAATCAACTCCGCGATAACTAAAAAACGCCCTCGACGTGTTATCGTTATATTCGCTGATCACAGCCTTTTCTCCGGTGCTGAGATCGACCACCCTGCAGTCTCCGTTGTGGGCTTCAAAGCCGAAAGGATATGTCTTGTAGAGCGTATAGTACGAACGGACAAACATGGGAGTTTGGCTTTGTTTGTCAACAAGAAAGTAACTAAAATAAGCGCAATTGTCGGATGTTTCTACCTTCGTTCCCGGAAGCATTTTCTTGTTGTCATCATCAAAAAAGCGCGAAAGTCTGTAACGCTGGATCTCGTCGGGTACGTCGTCCGGTGTGACCACATCGGAAAAATTTTCGTTGATGATCGACGGGAGATTATATATTTCGAGCATCTCGCTCGGGCTGAGAGCTATAAAATATGAAAAGCCTTCGTCCAGCTTCCTCGGATCAAAGTCGTAGGCTCCCAATTCAGCCGCTTCTTCAGCCGACAATATTACTGCGTCGGGGTGTATGGACTTTGATCTTTCAAACGCTTTTTCACCTTTGATGAATACGGGCAGTCTGTGATCGGCAGCGGCTCCCGATAAAATAGAGACAACAGCGGCGGCTCCTATCACGATCAGCGCGATCGGCTTTTTCTTTTTCTTCTTGAACGTTTTTTCAAGCACCGCGTCGTCCAGCTCGCCGACCGCTTCAAGAACCGCGTTGATGTTGGCGTTATCCATTGAAAAATCCTCCTTTGATCAGGTATTCTTTCAGCGATACCTTCATGCGCGAGAGCGCGGTGGTCGCGGCGGTCACGGTCATTCCCGCGCCGTGAGCGGCATCCTTTATTTCGTACATTGAAAAGTATCGGAGCACGAACAGCTTTTGGTGCTTTGCTGAGAGAGTTTTCACCCAGGCGTTTATTGCCGATGCAAGCTCGGTTTTCTCTGCTGTGTCCTGAATATCACAGTTTGACGGTATGCAGTCGTCAAGCTCGGTGAGCAAACCGGGATCCCTTGCGGCGGCGTTGTTATAGCGCAGTCGGTCTATCGCTCTGCGCCGCGCTATCTTGCAGACGTATGGAAGAAGCTTCTCGGGCTTGTCGGGCGGGATGCTGTTCCAAACGGCATACAGCGCGTCGTTCACACATTCCTCCGCGTCCTCGGGAGACTTCAATATCCCGAGGGTGATCTTCATAAGCAGGCGGCTGTATTTCTTTTTCAGTCCGGCAAGACCTTTTTCATCACGCTTGAACATAAGCTCGGTCATTGTTGTGTCTTCCATTTCATCACCTCCTGCTTATATACTCGAAATGCAAAAAGCAATTGTCACAAAAAGCGTTAATTTTTTATGTTTGACATTAGTGCAAGAATATGATATAATTAAATGTATAATTTAAGAAAGGATATTAAAATATGAAGCGAATCGCAAAATTTGAGAAGGTCAGCCTTGAGCAGTTTCTGAGCGGCTGCCGGAGAGAGGATGCAAAGAACGTTTATGAGAAGATAGCGCTGCCGCGCCGCGCCACCTCCGGATCCGCCGGATATGATTTTTTTGCGCCGTATGATATCGAGCTTGCGGCGGGTGAGACCGTCAAAGTTCCTACGGGGATCCGTGTTAAGATCGCCGAGGGGTGGCTACTGTCGCTGTATCCGCGCAGCGGACTGGGATTCAAATTCCGTTTGCAGCTTGACAACACCGTCGGGATCATTGACAGCGATTATTATTTCTCAGACAATGAAGGACATATTTTTGCAAAGATCACCAACGATTCCAAGGAAAACAAAGCCCTGCATATAGCCGCGGGAACGGGCTTTATGCAGGGGATCTTCACTGAATATGGGATAACCGAGGACGATATCGCGGACGGGATACGGAACGGCGGCTTCGGCAGTACGACAGCTAAGTAACTATTTGTTTGCCGTCAACAGAATATCGGAGGCTTCGCTCCAGCTTTCAATAAAGCGGTCGCATAGCCTTCGGGGATCGCCCTCGCGCTCGGCTACCGCGTCATATACACCGACAATGTAAAAGCCCGCGTTCCTGGCGGTCTCGATACAATACTCCGCGTCCTCGAACACAACGCACTCCGAGATATCCGCGCCGAGCCGTTCCGCCGCTTTGAGATAAATGTCGGGGCGCTCCTTGAACGCGCGGATCTCGTAGCAGTCTATGTAGAATTCCATATGCTCCATGATCCCCGTCTTGTCGAGGAACGGCTGTGACACATCGCGGCGAGTAGCGCTGGCAATGCACATCCTGATACCCTGACGTTCGGCGTTCTGAATGAATTCCAACACGCCGTCTTTAAGCTCGATGTCGCGGCGGTAATGTTCGCGCATACGGTCATAGCAAGGCTCCAGCGCCTTGCGGTCGCGGAAGTCGTCTATCATAGCGGTTTCAGTGCGCCAGAATTCCATGCTGTCGCAAAGAGTGCCGTCCATATCAAATATATAGAATTTTTTCAATCATATCACCGTTTCCTTTTAGTGTGATCTATCGGTATTTCATTGGTTATACTGTTTTTCAATTAAAACCGAACAAATAACCGGGATTCCAAAGGGCAGCGTTTTGCGCAAAGCGCATAATGCGAGCCCTTTGGCGAGGGGTTGGGGTGACTCCCCGAGTGGGGCGGTGTCACTCTGTCTCTTATACACAAAA
>JAIEDJ010000262.1 GCA_029068025.1 Oscillospiraceae bacterium
CCCTATCCCTCTCCCCCTCCTGCCCGCATTTTTCTGAAATGCAAACGGATAATTAGTCCTGTGGTTTATAGGCACACGCCGCCTACGCACACAGTGCTCGTCACTATATATGATCAAATCCTTTTTAGGTTCACAAGACAGCCTAAGCCAATGTCAACATAATAAAACCGGAGATACCAATATGGGACAAAACAATGTATTTTATCGGCTCGCACCGTTTATTCAGGATTATATCTACAGAAACAAGTGGGAAGAGCTGCGCGGGATCCAGGTCGCGGCGGCGGAGATAATATTCGATACCGACGACAATCTGCTGCTTACATCGGGCACAGCAAGCGGCAAGACCGAGGCGGCGTTTCTTCCCGTGCTCACGCAGCTTTGGGAGAACCCGTCGTGCAGCGTCGGGGCGCTGTATGTATCTCCGCTCAAGGCGCTGATAAACGATCAGTTTGAGCGTCTTGAGGAACTGCTTGAGGAAGCGGATATCCCCGTTACCAAGTGGCACGGCGATGCTTCTCCGACAGCGAAAAAGAAGCTGGTGAAAAATCCGCGCGGCGTTATGCAGACCACTCCCGAGAGCCTTGAGAGCCTGCTGATCAGAAACAGCTCCAACGCCTACCGCCTTTTCTCCGATCTGCGCTTTATCATAATAGATGAAGTTCATTATTTTATGGACAACGACCGCGGACTTCAGCTGCTGTCCGTTCTGGAGCGCCTTCAGCGGATCATCGGGATCGTTCCGCGAAGGATCGGGCTGTCCGCAACGCTCGGAGATACCGAAAACGCGGAAAAGTGGCTCTGTACGGGCACGCCCTTTCCGTGCATAACCCCAAAGGTTGAAGAAAAGGGCAGAAAGATCCGCCTTTCTGTGAGGTTCTTCCCTGTTTCGGAAAAGCTCCCGCACAGCGACAGCCGACAACTTCTCGAAAATTATTACAACTATTTATATGAAAGTACGCGCGGCAAGCGCTGTATTCTGTTCTCCAACAGCAAGGGCGAGGTAGAGGAAAACATCGCTCACATGAAGCGACTGTCCGAGAAAAATCACAGCAGCGACTGCTATCTTGTACATCACGCGAATATCTCCCCCGCTTTGAGGGAATTCGCCGAGCAGCGCATGAAATCGGGCGAACTGCCCGTATGCACAGGCGCTACCGTAACACTGGAGCTTGGCATTGATCTCGGACATCTTGAACGTATAGTGCAGACGGGCTGTCCTCTGACAGTTTCGGGACTTGTTCAGCGGCTCGGACGGACGGGACGGCGCAGCGGTTCGGTCGGTGAAATGCGCTTCGCGTTTCGCTGGGATATGAGCCTGCCGCCGAGCGAGTTCTATAAGGATATCAATTGGGACTTTATGATGTGCACGGCGATGATACTGCTTTATACGCGCGAACGCTGGGTGGAACCGATGTATCTGCCAAAGCTGCCGTACAGCCTGCTGTTTCATCAGACAATGTCAATAATAGCAGCAAGCGGCGCGGTGCAGCCGAAGGATCTGGCGCGTCAGGTGCTGTCGCTCAGCGTTTTCAAGAATGTCAGCAAAGATGATTATCTTCTTTTGCTTCGCCATCTGCTGGAGAACGGTCAGCTTGAGCGTTCGGAGGAGAACGGGCTGATGATCGGCGAAAAGGGCGAGGCTACGGTGAACAGCTACGAGTTTCTGGCGGTATTCTCCGTGCCTATGGAATACACCGTTCGGTGCGGCTCCGAGGTGGTCGGCACGGTGCAGAACCCGTTCCCGCCGAAGTCGCAGTTTGCGCTTGCGGGAAATGCGTGGGAGGTCACGGAGCTTGACAAAAAGCACCTAGAGATCTACGTGAAGAAGATCGAGGGGATCTCCGCGAATATGTGGACGGACGTCGGCAACGAGTACGTTCACACCAAGGTGATGAAGAAAATTCTGGAAGTCCTGCGCAGCGACGAGGATTACGCGTTTCTTGACGACTCCGCGAAAAAGCGGCTGACAGATATAAGAACGCTGTGCAGAAACGCTGCCGGCGGCGGCACGGAAGAACCGCTTGACGCGATAGCAAGCGGAGCGTTTTCCGAAGGAGAGCGGATAGTTCTTCCGATAAGCGGCACGGTGTTCGCGGTGTTCCCGTTTCTGGGTACGCGCGGAACTATGGCGCTGCTGTACGCGCTGCGCGAACGCGGATTCCAAGCGGAGGTATGGCTCCAGCGGTATATCCCCGTGTGCATAGAGGTACACACCGATCTCGGCAAGGCGGCGGTCGTTGACGCGCTGAACGATATCAGGCAGAACGGCGCGGACAAGTACTCGTTCCGTATACCGGAGAATTGCGAGATCACGGGAAAATTCAACGACTATATCCCGCGCGAGCTGCTTACAAAGCAGTATGTTGAGGACTATCTTGACACGGACGAGCTGAAGCTTATCGAATAGGCAGAACCGGAGGTGAATATGTTCGACATAATAATTATCGGCGCGGGACCCGCAGGCTGTACCGCCGCGAAAACTCTTTCCGAAAAGGGATACAATGTTCTTCTGACCGAGAAATTCAAATTGCCCAGGTACAAATCCTGTTCGGGTCAGCTTATCAAAAAAAGCCTTGATCTGGTGACGGAATATTTCGGCGAGCCCGTACCCAAGCTTGCAATGTGTACTCCAACGGAAAACCGCGGAATGATATTTACCGATGACAAGGGCGAAACGTTCCGCTTTGAGCAGTCGGGGCTTAACGTGTGGCGCAGCACATTCGACAATTGGCTTGCCGAAAAAGCAGCGCAGTCCGGTGCGGAGATCCGTGACAACACAACGGCAATATCGGCGGCGGAGGATAACGGCATAGTCACAGTAACGTTAAAGGGCAGGGAAACGCACACAGAACAGGCGCGTTATGTTATAGACTGCGAGGGCACGGTGGGCGCTTTCAAGCGGAAAATATTGAATATTCGCACTCCGTACATATTGACTTTCCAAACGTTCAATCAAGGAGTTATTGATCTTGATCCTCATTATTTTTACGCGTTTTTGCAGCCCGGGTTATCCGAATATGATGCGTGGTTCAACGTCAAAGACGAGCAGCTTGTGCTTGGCGTCGCGGTCAGGGAAAAAAGCAATATTCAACATTATTACACGCAGTTTATTTCGTATATGGAACGAAATTACGGGCTGAAAATCGAGCGGCAGCACAAAACCGACAGGTGGATAATGCCGCATATCCGCCCCGATCATTCAATTGATCACGGAGCCGGAAGAATTTTGTTCGCGGGAGAGATCGCGGGATTTTTAAACCCTATGGGCGAGGGGATCTCGGCGGCGATGGAGAGCGGATACCACGCCGCTGTTTCGATAGAAAACAATTTCGACGACCCGAATTCGGTTCGCTGCGATTACAAGGAAAAAACCACCGCGCTTTATGATTATATGAAGCGCCAGTGGAGACTTATCGCGCGAATGACGGATACTTTTAAAGAAATGCGCTAAGGCAAGTGTGCCTTTTTCATTATTTTTTCGCTTTATTATTGACTTTTTCCCGAATATATCTTATAATAAAAATGTATGACTTGTTATTATCGGAGGAATCACTATGCGGCGGAATTTGTTTGCTGTCCTCGGTGCAGCCATATGCTGTGCCGCGGTTCTTATATCGGCTTTCAGCTCTCTTGGCGGACGCGCTTTTGCTGCGGAGGAAAACGCATACGGAGCGGCGGCATATATCCTGTATGACAACAGCAGCGGACTTCCCACGTCCGAAGCAAACGCCATTGTCCAGTCTAAGGACGGCTTTATCTGGATCGGCGGCTACAGCGGTCTAATACGCTATGATGGCATAGATTTCACGCGGTTTGATTCCTCATACGGTATCACGACTGTCGTCAGCCTGTACATAGATTCTTCGGAGCGCCTGTGGATCGGCACCAGCGACAGCGGCGCGGTGCTGTACGATAAGGGTGAATTCCATTTCTACGGAAGAAACGAGGGGCTTGATTCTCTCTTTATCCACGCGATCACCGAGGACGCAAACGGTAACATCATTTTCGGAACTACCGAGGGGGTCATAGCTATCGACACCGAAGGCAAGATCCGCAAGATCGACGATCCGCGTATCAATGGAGAATATGTCTGCGAGGTCATCCGCGACGACAGCGGAACTGTTTACGGAACGACGCTCGGCGGCGCGTTTTTTTCGGTGGACGATCTCACAGTGACCGATTTTGTCTCGGGAGAAGGTCTTGACGCAAACTGCATCTGCCCCGATCCCGACAACAAGGGATATGTCTACGTGGGAACTCACGGCTCAAGGGTATACTACGGAAAGCTGTCCGACGGAATGGCTGACCGCCGTGTGCTCTCAGCCGCTCCGCAGACCAATATAAACGCGATACGCTGCGCCAAGGACGGGACGGTGTGGGTATGCGCGGACAACGGCATTGGTTATTTTGACACTGATGGCGATTACTCGGAGATGAAGAACACTCCGATGAACAATTCCGTTGACGAGATGATGCAGGACTATGAGGGAAACCTTTGGTTCGCGTCGTCAAGGCAGGGTATCATGAAAATAGTAGGCAGCGAGTTCACCGACATTATGAAGGAGTCGGGACTTGGCTCCGCTGTCGTGAATTCCACCTGCGTATACAACGGCAATTTATACATCGGCGCGGACACCGGGCTGTTCATTCTTGACGAAAACAACCGCCCCGTTGAAAACGAGTTCACGGAGTTCCTCAGCGGCATACGCATACGCTGCATAACCGAGGATTCGCGCGGCGATCTGTGGCTTTGCACCTACGGCGACACCGGACTTGTCCGTTTCAGCGCGGACGGCTCGTATAAATGCTATAACACCGATTCGGGCATGATCTCCAACCGCGCGAGGGCGGTCACGGAGCTTTCGGACGGCACCATAGCGGCAGCCATGAGCGGAGGACTGAACCTTATCCGCAACGGGGAGATCGCCGCAAGATATACCGAGAAAGACGGTATCTCAAACACGGAGATCTTAAGCGTCTGCGAAGGAGACAACGGAAAGATCCTTCTCGGGACTGACGGCGGAGGATTGTATATTATTGACGGAGATAATGAACTCAAGCAGTTTGACATCGACGACGGTCTGAGATCGGAGATCATTCTGCGCATAAAAAAGGATCCCGTGCGCGGGATCTACTGGATAATCACCAGCAACTCCATTTCTTATATGGAAAACGAAAAGATCACCACCATCAAGAATTTCCCCTACTCCAACAATTTCGATATGTACTTCGACAAGGACGGCGGCATATGGGTGTTAAGCAGCAACGGTATCTATATCATCAACGGCGATAATCTTAAGAACGACGCAAATATGGAATACACGTTCTACAACATAAGCTCCGGACTGCCGAGCATACCGACGGCGAATTCGCGCAGCTGCCTTGCCGAGGACGGCACGCTCTATATCGCCGGCTCTGCCGGAGTAAGCAGCGTCAACATCAACACCGCGGCGAGAAACTCAAACGTGGACATAAAGCTGGTCGTACCGTTTGTCGAGATCGACGACAAGCAGGTCATGATCGACGGCGACACGATAACGATCCCCGCCAGCTGCAAAAGACTGACGATATACGGCTACGCGCTGAGCTACAAGCTCGGCAATCCAACCGTCAGCTATCGTCTTGACGGATTCGACACGGACAGCACCGAGGTCTCCAAAAACGATATGCAGCCCGTAAGCTATACGAATCTTGACAGCGGAACCTATACGTTCAGATTGTCGGTTCTGAACTCCCTTACCGGAAAGGAAGAAAAGACTATCTCCGTGACCATCATCAAGGAGAAAGCGTTCTATGAATACTTCTGGTTCAAGGCGCTTGTCATTGTCTCAGGCGCAGGCGCAATACTCCTCGCCGTAATGCTTTATATCCGCTATAAAAATAAGAAATTCCGTGCGGAACAGGAAAAGACCGAGACCATGACACATCAGATAATCATGGCGTTCGCAAAATGTATCGACTTCAAGGACAAATACACGAACGGTCACTCTCTGCGCGTCGCGGAGTATTCCGAGAAGATCGCGAAAAAAATGGGCTATGACAAAAGGGAAGTCAAAAACATCAAAAATATCGCACTGCTGCACGATATAGGAAAGATCACGATCCCCACGCGGATAATCAACAAGCCCACCAAGCTCACCGATGAGGAATTCGAGATCGTAAGACAGCACACCACAAACGGCTATGATATCCTCAAGGAGATAGAGAACTTCCCGAACCTCGCACTTGGCGCTATATATCATCACGAGCATATTGACGGCAGCGGATATCCTAAAGGATTAAAGGGTGACGAGATCCCGCTGATCGTTCAGATAATCGCCGTTGCGGATTCCTTTGACGCGATGTATTCCACACGCACCTACCGCAAGCAGATGGAGATGGACGACGTTGTGGAGGAGCTTAAGCGCGGCGCGGGAACGCAGCTTAACGCCGACATAGTAAAAGTTCTGCTTGAATTGATAGAAAGCGGCGAGATCGCATAACAGCACGGGCGGGGATATGATCCCCGCCCGTCAGACTGTAGAAAAAGGTCAACGTTTTAAAGGTGCAGGAGAAATTTCAAAAAGCAGTCCCGCTCGGCGTAACGGAGCGCGAAGCGCGGAGTGGAGCCGAGTGGGGCTGGCTAGTGCGTTGCGAAGCAACGCACGGTTTTGAAATTTCTTTTAAATAACTAGCCCCTCGTCAACGTTTTAAAACCAGCCAAGATCAACATTTTAGGGGTTTATCTACAAGCTGACGGGCGGGAATTATATCCCCGCCCGTCTTGTCATTCAAAAATACTTTGTGCAGCACTGCTTTCCCGATAAAAGCATTGCGGCGGACTTACCTCCTTCCTAGCCGGCTCCCGGCTATAGAGCACGGTTTTTATATTTATCAGGACAAGCGCATTGCTGCGCTGTACTACAAGCTTTATTCGCGGTCGTCATGCTTTCTTTTTCTGCTGATGACCGCTATCCCGACAGCCGAAGCCGCCAGAGCGGAAAGCTCTACCTTCAGCACGGTCATCCGCCGTTCGGTCTCCGGGGACTGCTCACCGCCTGTGTTGGGGTTATCTTTGTTGCCGCCCGATGCGGGCAGACCGTCCGCGCTGTTCCGATAGGACTTATTGTCGGCTGTGAACGTGGGTGTTACATAGATACTGCTCACGAAGGGACCGGATTTTTCGTAATCCCACTCCTCCTGCTTTATCCGCTGCTCCTCTAAATATTTGTTATGCTCCTCAAGCTCCACCGCGGCAGCCGCCTTAAATTCATCGCTGTCTATAACAATGAGCCCGCCGTTTTTGTCATTGAAGAAACGCGCGTTTACATCACTGATATTCGCGGCAGCAAGCATCCTCTCAGAGCCGTTGTCGATATAGTAGACAAAACCCGCGCCGTCAAGTCTAAGCAGCTTTACTTCCTTGCAGTCGGTATTTAAGCCGTGCTTTTTCATCAGCGCGCTTATGCGTTTTTGGTTAGCCTCAAACGATATAGACTCGAGCTCTCTGTTACTGTCTGCCGGAGTTAATTCCCCGGGGGTCAGGATCCCGTCCACAAGGTGAATAATCATTTGACCGGCGAAATAGCCGTATTCATCGGTTGCGTCCGTAAAGTACAAGTTGACCGAAGACGTGACCTCAAAGCTGCCGGTTTCCGCGTAGTCGTAGATACTCGCTTCGTAAGCAGGCATGATCCCGTTGGGTTCGGCAATGTACGTTTTGCCGTTGACGACCCAGTCCTTCACCGGTATATCCGATTTGACAGTGTCCAGATAAACAGATCTGTCATTCAGGATATCCGCGGCATAAGCCGGAACGGAAGCAGCGCACGCGCAAAGTGCGGCAGCAATTCCGCAGGTGATGATCTTCTTCATAATTGTTGTGTCCTTTCAAAAATAATTTGAAAAATATGCCGGGATTTTTAACCCTCTGATAATAAAGACGAATTTTTGAGATGTTTTATGTCAGATATTTTACAAGAAAATCAAAATTTGTACAGTTTGGCTAAATTGAAAGGCGGATTTTGTGAAGAATTCACAATATATTCCTTAATTCTTCAACATTTAATAATGATATTTTTTTTGCTTCAGCTTCAGGAACAGCGCCGTGACCGCGACCGCCATCACCTCTGCCGCCACTATCGAAAACCAGATCCCGTCCACCTTCCAGAATATCGGGAAGATCAGTACCGCAGCGATCTGGAATACCAGCGTCCGCAGAAACGATATTATCGCGGAGGTCAGACCGTCGTTGAGCGCCGTGAAGAACGCCGAGCCGAATATCGCGAATCCCGAAAACAGGAACACGAACGAGTAGATGAAGAACGCATGTACCGTCAGCTTCATCAGTCCATCGTCATAGCCGACGAATATCAATGACAGCGGTCTTGACAGCGCAAGCGCCGCGCCGAACATTGTCAGCGCGAACCCGCCGATTATTATCATGCCTTTTCTCAGCAGGCTTTTCAGCTCCTTATGATCGCACGCTCCGAAATGATATCCGACTATCGGGGCGGTCCCCATGGAATAGCCGATAAACATCGCGTTAAATACAAATCCCACGTACATCAGAACGCCGTATGCCGCAACGCCGTCCTCGCCCGCGTATTTCAGCAGCTGAGTATTATACAACATACTTACCACCGACATCGAGATATTTGTCATAAGCTCGGACGAGCCGTTTGTGAACGTTCTCAGCAGCGCTCTCCCGTCAAACGAGGTCTTTCCCAATCTGAAAAGACTGCTGTTCGGACGCGCGAAGTAGATCACCGGAACGATACCGCCAACGCACTGACTGAGTGCCGTCGCGGCAGCCGCGCCTTGCAGCCCCCATTGAAACACCGCGACAAACAGCGCGTCCAATACCATATTGGTAACGCCCGACGCGACTGTTACGATAAGTCCCAGAGTCGGTTTCTCAGCCGTCGCGAACAGACATTGAAACTCATACTGCAATACAAATGCCGGGATCGCGAGCAAAACCACATTTCCGTAAGCCACACCGTCCTCAAGCAGCTGTCCCTCAGCGCCAAGCGCGGCGGCAACCGGTCTGATCAAAATAAATCCTATCACCGCCAGCAAAACTCCGCACGCCGCCGACGTATATATGATAAGCGAGAACAGACGGTTCGCTCTTTCCTTATCGCCCGCGCCCATCGTTTTCGCGATCAGCGCGCTGCCGCCCGTTCCGAACATAAACCCGAACGAGCCGAGTATCATCATGATCGGCATTACGAAGTTCACCGCCGTAAACGATGTTTTTCCGACGAAATTTGATACAAAGTATCCGTCCACCACTCCGTATATTGAAGTAAATACAAGCATTATTATAGACGGAAACGCAAACCGAAGCAGCTTGCGGTAATTAAAGCTCTCGGATAACTGAATACGCATATTTTTATTTAAAAGAAATTTCAAAACCGGCGGGCAAAGCCCGCCTAGCCAGTCCCGCTCGGCTCCTCTTCGCTGACGCTCCGTTACGCCGAGCAGGACTGCTTTTTGAAATTTCTCCTGCTCCTTTAAAATGTTGTTCTTGGCATACATGCCTTTGCTGCGCGTTTAAAGCGTTGATCTTGGCTTAAAAACTTTTTAAAGATCCTTCATCTTTTCTTTGAACATCGTAAGATACTGTCTTGTAAGCTCTATATAAGCGGCTTTGTCCTCGGCACTCCACTCGTCGAAGATCTCGTTTTCGATACGTATAATACGTGATACCGTATTCTCGGCGAGCTGCCGCCCGCTTTCGGTAAGGCGCAGCTTCTTTTTTCTGCCGCCCGCCGGCTCCGCTGTGACCACACCGTCCGCTTCGAGCCTGCGCAGTGCGGAATTCACCGTCTGCTTGCCGATGCACGACGTGATATCGCCGAGCATAC
Source organism: Oscillospiraceae bacterium (assembly GCA_029068025.1). GTDB lineage: Bacteria > Bacillota > Clostridia > Oscillospirales > Ruminococcaceae > CAG-115. The sequence continues at coordinate 9,852 of JAIEDJ010000262.1, forward strand.
ATTCCCCGTCATTGCTGCAAAGAGTATATAAGATCATCATTGCGCTGTCGGACAATCCCAGCTTTTGAGCCGCTTGGTGATACGCTTTATCTATCTCCGACATAAGCAGATTAAATCGTTTCAGCTGCGTGTTAAGCATATCCATATGACATATCTCCTTTTTAAGTACGAAATCGTACTTAATGATTGTAACATAATCTTACTTATTTGTCAATAGGTCGGGAAAAATTTTTTTAATCATATAAATATTGACATTTTAATGCAATTGTGGTACAATAGAAATGTATGATTTTTCTGCTTTAAACCAATTTAAATCAAAGGAGAGTATATATTATGTCAATGACGTTTAACAGAAAGCTGCCGATCCCCAAGGAGATCAAGGAGATGTACCCCCTCTCGGAGGAAATCAAGACCGTAAAGGCTGCACGCGACAAGGAGATCGCGGACGTATTCATGGGAAAATCTGACAAGTTCCTGCTGATAATCGGCCCCTGCTCGGCGGATAACGAGGATTCCGTGATGGACTACACCCACCGCCTTGCAAAGGTTCAGGAAAGGGTAAAGGACAAGATCCTGATCATCCCGCGTATCTATACCGGAAAGCCGCGCACCAACGGCACAGGCTACAAGGGCATGGTTCACCAGCCCGACCCGACCAAGGCGGAGGATATGCTTGAGGGTATCATCAACGTGAGAAAGCTTCACGCCCGTGCTATTGAGGAAACAAAGCTCACCTGCGCCGATGAGATGCTGTATCCCGAGAATTACCGTTATCTGTCCGATCTGCTGTCCTATGTAGCGGTCGGAGCGCGTTCCGTTGAAGATCAGCACCACCGTCTTGTAGCAAGCGGCATGGAATGTCCCGTCGGCATGAAGAACCCCACCTCGGGAACTCTCTCGGTAATGTTCAACTCCATTCAGGCGGCGCAGGCAAAGCACACCTTCATCTACCGCGGCTGGGAGGTCGTTTCGGACGGAAATCCGCTCTGTCACGCTATTCTGCGCGGCGCTCAGAACAAGCACGGTCAGACGCTGCCGAACTATCACTATGAGGATCTGAAGCTCTGCTGCGATATGTATGCCGAAAAGGGTCTGGAGAACCCCGCGATCATTGTTGATACCAATCATTCCAACAGCGGAAAGCAGTACCTCGAGCAGATCCGTATCTCCAACGAGATACTTCACTCCATGCGCCATTCCGAGGAGATCCGCAACATGGTAAAGGGTCTGATGATCGAGAGCTATATCGAGGACGGCGCCCAGAAGATCGAGGAAGGCACTTACGGCAAGTCCATCACCGACCCGTGTCTGGGCTGGGAGAAGACTGAGAAGCTGATACTCACTATCGCAGATCAGCTGTAAAAAAGTCTTGACAAACCCGAAATAATATGATATAATGGTTCATGTTGAATAAAATAAAGCGTTGACGGGAATCCAGTAGCAAAGCGAAAGACCCTTTCAGAGAGCTGCCGGTTGCTGCAAACATCTTTTTTGCGGCAGTTGGTGCGAGGCGGCAGGGCGCGTTTTGTGAATTACCTCCCCGAGCGGCACTGCGAACGGTACGCCAATTAGCATGCACGGGTAAGCCCGTTACAGCTGTCCGAGGCGGGATGTTTTGATGTTCCGCAAACTGAGGTGGTACCGCGGTATTAAAAATACTGCCCTCTTTGAGTTTTTGAAGCTCAAAGAGGGCTTTTTTATTTAGCGCAATTTGCGAAAGCTCCTGTGCGAACGGAGCGTAAGCGGAGAGAGTACGGGCGGCTAGCGGAAATCGAAGCGCGTCAGCGCGTAGGTTTGCGCGGTTCGCGAATTGCAAATTTAGAATAAAGAAGGTGTTATCCGTGAGATTTAAAGATCTCATCGGCTATGATGTAAACGTGCGTCAAGCCAAGAGCAACGCAATAAATACGCAGCAAAGGTTCTCACACCAAGATAAACGCACGATAGAGCAGTGAATTCCAAATAGGAAGAAATTTTTTCTCAAGAAAAAATTTCTTCTGGTTCTCAATTGGCGTCAGCTTTGCTGACGTCAATTGAGAAATTTGGAATTCTTTAAAATAAGGAGATAAAATGATCAGGGTTGCTGAAATGAGCGACTTGAGACGGCTTTGCGAGCTGTACAAGGAGCTTCACGCTTATCACGTTAAATTAAAGCCGAAAAATTCCGTATGCCGAACAGTGATGGAT
>JAIEDJ010000263.1 GCA_029068025.1 Oscillospiraceae bacterium
GAGAATCCGCGCTGTGAATTCCCGGTCTTGTCAAGATACGGAAGGGAGCTTACCGCGTTGGCGCGCAAGGGCGCGCTCGATCCCGTCATAGGACGTGAAACGGAGATCGAGCGAATGGTTCAGATCTTACTGCGGCGCAGCAAGAACAATCCGTGTCTGATCGGCGACGCGGGAGTGGGCAAGACCGCCGTCGCTGAGGGGTTTTCGCAGCGCGTCGCAAACGGGAACGTTCCTCCGGAGCTTCTGGACAAGCGCGTTTTCGAGATGGATCTGTCAGCTATGCTGGCAGGCGCGAAGTACCGCGGCGACTTTGAGGAACGTCTGAAGAATGCTCTGGATGAAGCGGCGGCAAATCCCGAGGTGATCCTGTTCATCGACGAGATACACATGATCGTCGGGACGGGCGCGGCTGAGGGCGCGATCGACGCGGCGAGCATACTCAAGCCGCTGCTGGCGAGGGGGAAGCTGTGTCTTATTGGCGCTACCACTACGGACGAATATCGCCGCTATATCGAGAAGGACAGCGCGTTGGAGCGGCGTTTTCAGCCCATAAACATTCCGCAGCCCGACGAAAAGGGGGCGATATCTATTCTGAACGGGCTGCGGGCGCGGCTGGAGGAGCACCATCACGCGGTAATCACCGACAGGGCGATAAAGGCCGCTGTGACGCTCTCGGAGCGCTATCTCAATGACCGCCGTCTGCCAGACAAGGCGATAGATCTTATCGATGAGGCGGCAGCAGCGGCGCGTCTGGAAAAGTTGTCGGAAAAGCCCGCCGTATTCCGCGCCGTAAAGGAGAAGATCAGCCGCGAAAGGGTAGTGGTGGACGAGGAGGATGTTGCCCGCGCGGTCTCCGCGATAACGGGGATACCCGCTCCGCGGCTCTCGGAGGACGAGAGCGAGCGGCTGTCTCATCTGGAGGACTTTCTGCGTGAGCGCGTCATCGGTCAGGACAGGGCTGTGAAGCTGGTCGCGAACGCTGTAAGACGCGGCAGAGCAGGTCTGAGAGACCCGGGCCGTCCAATCGGATCGTTTTTGTTCCTCGGACAGACGGGCGTGGGAAAGACCGAGCTTTCCAAGGCGCTGGCGGAGGGAGTTTTCGGCGACGCAAAGCGCATGATAAGGTTTGATATGTCGGAATTCACCGAACGTCATTCAATAAGTAAGCTGATCGGGTCGCCGCCCGGGTATGTAGGGTATGAGGAGCAGGGGCGGCTTATAAAGGAAGTGCGGTCGAACGGATATTCGGTGGTGCTGTTTGATGAGATCGAAAAGGCGCATCCCGAGGTGCTCAACATTCTGCTGCAGATCCTGGAGGACGGCAAGCTGACCGCGTCTGACGGAAGGGTGGCGGATTTCAAAAACACGATCGTTATTATGACGGGAAACGTCGGCGCGGAGGAGCTGTGCCGCAGCTATGTCGGCTTCGGCAGCGTAAAGGGCGGCAGCTCCGACGTTATGAGGACGCTTAAAAAGCAATTTCGCCCTGAGCTTCTGGGACGCATAGACAATGTAGTCGTTTTTGACAGGCTGACAGAAGACAATATGGAACAGATCTGCCTTAAAATGCTGAGATCAGTGTCGCAGCGCGCGCTCACACGCGGCATACAGCTGAGCTTCGCGGATTCCGCGGCGCAGGGGCTTTGCCGCAGCGTGAGCGGCGAGGACGGAGCACGGCAGCTTCGAGGGAAGATCACTGCCGAGATCGAGGATATGCTGTCGCTTATGATAATCTCTGGCGAGCTGGCGCAGAACAGCCGCGCGGAGGTGGTCTACGAGGGCGGGGCGTTTGCCGTTCGTATGCTTGCCGATCCCGCGCTCAGTTCACGGTAACGAAATAATTTAGCAGGCTCTTGCAAAGTTAAAAACCGGGATTCCAAAGGGACTGGTCCCTTTGGCGGGGTTTGGGGCAGAGCCCCAATGGTGTCAAGGGTGACTCCCCCGGAGGGAAGGTGTCACGAAGTGACGGAGGGGTTGACCGACAGACCAAAGCCCCTTGTGGGGTTCGGGGCGGAGCCCCGACATAACATCACCAGCCGCGGAGCGTGAACATGCTGATTTAAGTCCAATGCGCGAAGCGCGAGGACTTAAATCAGTCGTGGTTCGCGCGGAGCGGAGTCGCTCAGAACAACATAATGCGGCTGCAGGAACTTGCAGCGGCGACAGCAATTTCGTCGTAGGTGCTTAAGCCGGAAAGATTGATCTTGTCAACGCCGCTCCGCGCTGCGAACGACCGAACGCCGTCCTCGCGCCGAAAGCAACGCCTCACCGCGTCTCCCTTTAAAGGCTGATTTAAATTAATTACCCGATTTCCCTTTACAACGTTGTTCGGCGTTGCTTTCAGCGCATTGGACAGCGTTCAGCGTTCTCCGCACTCCGCGGCTGGTGGTGTTATGGCGGGGCTCCGCCCCGCACCCCATTGGGGCTCCGCCCCAAACCCCGCTTAAGGGACTCGTCCCTTAAGAATCCCGGTTTTTAACTTTTAAATAACCTGCAAATTTTAATTTAACCGATACGCTCAATTGACCGCATTATGCGCTGTGTGCAGAATATAGCCGTAAGCCGAGATCGATGTTTAAGCAGCGTCCTCAAGCATGGTCTCAGCGAACACAGCGTAGCCGCGTGTGGGATCGTTTACAAGAACGTGCGTCACCGCGCCCGCAAGTCTGCCGTTCTGTATAATGGGGCTGCCGCTCATGCCGCGGACTATGCCGCCTGTTTTCTCTAACAGCTCGCTGTCTGTGATCCTTATCACCATCGCCTTGGAGCCGTTTAAGTCTAAAAGATTTATACGTTCTATTTCGATAGAGTATTCCTTTGGTGTGCTGCCTTCAATGGTCGTGATGACTGTGGCGGTTCCCGTCTGTACTTCCTGGCGGAACGCTACGGGGATCGGTTCTCCGCTCAGCGGCTCTTCGAGCTTCCCGAAAACGCCCGAGGAAGAATTCCCCGAGATCGTTCCGATGTCGGAATTAGGAAGAATAATTCCGCAAAGCTCCCCTGCGCAGCCTTCTCTGCCCGGAATGATGTCATAGATCTGTGCGCGGGTGATCTCGCCTGTTCCCAACGGGACAGCATCGCCGGTCGTGACATCGCTTACAGCGTGTCCAAGACCGCCGAAGGAGCCGTCTTCGGGATCGCAGTATGTCAATGTGCCTATACCTGCCGCGCTGTCGCGCACCCACGCTCCCATCTTAAGCTCGCCGCAGTTGTTTTCCGGGGTCAGCTTTACTGAAATTTCACTTTCTCCGCGTCTGAAGACTATCGTTGCTTTGGATGAAGAGCATTGAAGCTGTTCCGCTATCTCGGCGTTGGTGGTGACTCTGCCGCCGTTTACGGACATAATAACGTCGCCGGTGCGGATACCCGCGTTTTTAGCGGGGGAGCCATCATCCACGGAGATCACCATCACGCCTTCGGAGCGTATTTTTATCCCGAACGGCATTCCGCCCGGGATAACCTTAGGGCGTTCTTTATAGGAAATACCCGCGAATTTTATCGGGATATTTCCAAGACAAAACGCAAAGTCGGTATCGGAGGTCTGTTTAAGTCTTGCCGCGGAAAAACCGCCGCTCGGGACGGCGTTTTTTTCCGCGCTTATATTACAGGGAAGGGCAGCGTAGAAATAAACGAAAACGGCTGTGTAAAACGCTGTTATGACTGCTGCCGCGCCCGATATTATCTGTGTTTTTTTTCTCATAATATTTATGTCTTCGCCTTTCCTTTTTTTGGATTAAATAACGCGGCGTTCGGAAGGTTCGCTTAGGAACGACGCAGCAGAGCGTAACGCGCTGCCGTAATATTTTCTGCCGCGCGTGCCGAAATATGATTTGAAATAATCGGCGAAAACATTGTGCCGAATTTGCCGATATGCCGTGAATATGCCGAAAATTATAATTATCCGAAGAAACCTCTTGACAATTATCGGAAAAAATGGTATAATAACTTTATGTATTTTTCAAGATCTTTCCGATTCGTGAAATATTCGGGTCGGAGAGGGCTTATTTTGGAATTATTAGACGTTGTCTGTTATTAATATATGTTTTTTGTCGAAAAATAACCGTTTTGCAGAGCTTTACATTTTTTTCATTCCGACCAATGGCTTTGCTGTGCTATTGTATTTTTGTGTTAAAATATCGGTTTTTTCGGCAGTATCGGATCGGCTATACATAATTCAAACGTTAAGGGGCAGAATAATCCGTTTATGCCGCTGGGAGGGCGTTTTTTTCGCGTCCTTATGCCATCGGGCAGCTTTTGGTCGTTTTATTTGTGATCTTTATTGAATGATCCGGTATTACGCAAAGGCTTCTAAATTGCCTGTGCTGACGGGATATTTCTGCGTATCATTCGATCATGAAAGGAATATCTATGGGATTGTTGACAAATAACAAAATGTTTACGGAAAAGGAAAATATCGCGAAAAAGCAGGCAGAGCCGCCCAAGCAGCAGTACCGCAATTCGCCCGCTCAGAAGCCGATCCGCAAGACCGGCGTTCCCGTTCTCGGGAGCAGCCGCAGCGCGGCACTTGTAAAGCCTGTGGAAAAGCGTCCGGTTCTCGGACGCCCGAAGCCTGTTCAGCAGAAAAAGCCGCCGCGCGAGAACCGCAGCACGCCCGTTAAGTTCACGGCGCTCGGCGGTCTGAACGAGATCGGCAAGAATCTGTACGTTTACGAGTGCTCAAACGATATGTTTATCGTGGACTGCGGGCTGGCGTTCCCGGACGAGGAAATGCCCGGCGTTGACCTGGTGGTTCCCGACTTCACTTATCTTGAAAAGAACAAGGAGCGTTTTCGTGGAATAGTTATCACGCACGGTCATGAAGATCATATCGGCGCGCTGCCGTATCTGCTCAAGAAGATAAACGTTCCGATCTACGGGACCCGGCTTACTCTCGGGCTGGTAGAGGGCAAGCTCAAGGAGCACGGACTGCTGTCACAGGCTTCGCTGAACGTTGTCGAACCGCGTCAGAACGTGCGCATGGGGTGTATGTCCGTCGAGTTTATCCGCGTTAATCACTCCATACCCGACAGCTGCGCGCTGGCTATCCATACGCCCGCGGGCGTTATCGTCCACACGGGCGATTTCAAGGTGGATTATACCCCTATCGAGGGCGGTATCATAGATCTGGCACGATTCGGGGAGCTTGGAAACCGCGGAGTGCTCGCGCTGATGAGCGAGAGCACCAACGTGGAGCGTCCCGGATACACAAAGAGCGAGAGCACAGTGGGAGAGAGCTTCAAGGGACTGTTCGCGAAGGCTGAGGGCAAGCGGATCATTATCGCGACGTTCTCGAGCAATATACACAGAATACAGCAGATCATCGATGAGGCTGTTATCCACGGGCGGCACGTTGCCGTTTCGGGACGCAGCATGACGAATGTCATCGCCAAGGCGGTGGAGCTGAACTATATCAGAGTTCCCGAAGGTACGCTTATCGATATCGAGGACGTTAATAAGTATGATCCCGACGAGCTGGTTATAGCGACTACCGGATCTCAGGGAGAGCCGCTTTCCGCGCTGTCGAGAATGAGCAGCGGGGATCACAGGCAGGTCACTATCACGCCGAACGACTTTATCATAATCTCAGCGAACCCTATTCCCGGCAACGAAAAGCTGGTCACAAGGGTCGTAAACGATCTGATGAAGCAGGGCGCGGAGGTCATCTACGAAAGCATGTACGAGGTGCACGTTTCGGGTCATGCCTGTCAGGAAGAGCTTAAGATGATGATCTCGCTGACCAAGCCGAAGTTTTTCGTGCCGATACACGGCGAATACAAGCATATGAAGAAGCACGTGAATCTGGCGATCGGTATGGGAATTCCCCAGGAGAATACGTTTGTTGTGGATCTGGGCGAGGTTCTTGAAACGGATGGCGTGGAGATGAAGCTTGTCGGAACGGTTCCGAGCGGAAAGGTCATGGTGGACGGCTTCGGCGTGGGAGACGTCGGAAGCGTTGTTCTGCGCGACAGAAAACACCTTGCCGAGGACGGCGTTATGATCATCGTCGCGACTATGGAGCGCGAGAGCGGACGCGTCGTGGCGGGTCCTGATATCGTATCGCGCGGGTTTGTGTATGTGCGTGAGAGCGAGGAGCTGCTGGACGACGCTAAGAATCTTATGAAGCAGGTGATGGACGACTGCTTTGAGCGTAATGTCCGCGAGTGGGGCAATATAAAGGGCGCAATGCGCGATGCGCTTTCGGAGTTTATTTATAAGGAGACAAAGCGCAGTCCGATGATACTGCCGATCATTATGGAGATATGACTTCTCTCGGGGGCTCCGCCCCCGAACCCCTGCCAAAGGGGCAAGGTCTGTCGGTCAGCCCCTCTGTCACTTCGTGACATCTCCCCC
>JAIEDJ010000264.1 GCA_029068025.1 Oscillospiraceae bacterium
TGTTATTTACGCCACCACCGGCGTGCAAAACCTCACCACAAGCGCCCACGCCAAGGACAACATTCCCTCGGGGACTGCAAATTTCAAAACCGTGCGTTGCGAAGCAACGCACGGTTTTGAAATTTTTTGATAAACAGCCCCTCGTCAACATTATAAAACCAGCCGAGATCAACGTGGCAAAATAGCCGAGATCAACATATTAGAGGTTTATCTACAAGCTGAGCAAAGGGCTGAAAAAATCAGCCCTTAGTTTTATATGTTTTGCAGTATTCGGTCAGCGTACACTCTCCGCATTTCGGCGACCTCGCCGAGCATACTCCGCGCCCGTGCCACACAAGCCTGTGGCAGAGGTTCAGTCCCTCATCGGCGGGGATGATCGCGCGAAGCTGCTTTTCCACCTGCGCCGCGTCCTTTCCGACAGACAGCCCCAGACGGTTTGTCAGACGGATAACGTGCGTATCGCACACCATGGCAGGCTTTCCGTACAGATCGCCGACTATAAGATTTGCGGTCTTTCGTCCCACGCCCGGAAGCTTCACCAGCTCCTCAATGGAATCGGGAACAACACCGCCGTACACGTCACGCAGCATTACGCACATACCGACTATATCCTGTGCCTTTGTGTGGAACAGTCCGCAGGACTTTATAAGCTCCTCGACCTCGGAGACCTCCGCTTTTGCAAACGCGTCAATGCTCGGGAACCGCTTAAAAAGCGCAGGAGTAACCAGATTTACGCGAACGTCCGTACACTGTGCCGACAGCCGCGTTGCGATCAGCAGCTCGTGCGGCTTCGAGTACACGAGCGCGCATTTCACTTCCGGGTATTCGCGCTTGAGCAGATCTATCACCGCCGCGGCGCGTGTCTTTTTTGTCATTCTCACTTGTTTTCCTCGCTGTTTTCCGTTTTTGAAACGCGGATCTTAAGGATATTTCTGTCCTCGATCTGCAAAACTACGAGCTTTACGCCCTCATACTCGACCGTAGGCGGAGTGATCTCCACGCCCTCGGGGATATACCCGAGCTTATCCGTAATAAATCCCGAGATCGTTTCATACTCGTGATCCTCCGGCAGCTCCACACCGAACAGCTCGAACACATCCTCGGGGTTTGCCTCGCCGTCAACGTCATAGGTGGTGCCGTTAAGCTTGGTGATCAGCTGCTTTTCGTCGTCGTACTCATCCTGAATATTGCCGACGATAGCTTCAATAATATCTTCCAATGTGATAATGCCCGCCGTGCCGCCGTACTCATCGATCACCACCGCCATGCCCGCCTTAAGCGCCGTCATCGTCTTGAAAACGTCAGGACATGGGCAGGCCTCAGGAATATAGCTCACGTCGCGCAGAAAGCTCCTGATATCAAAATCGGAAAGATCCTCCTTGCCGATAAGGCACAGCAGATCCTTTACAATAATGATCCCTATGATCCTGTCGACCGAATCCTCATAGACGGGGATCCTGGAAAACCCGAGATCCAGCGCCAGATAGATCAGATCGTCCAGTGTGATGGAGTTTATATCCACCCCTACTATCGACGTTCTGTGCGTCATAACATCGGCAGCCGTCAGATTGTCGAACTCAAAGATATTGTTGATCATCTGAGCCGAATTTTCCTCAATGCTGTCCTCATCGTCGTCCTTAGCGAGCGCGTCCACAAGATCGCGCACCTCGTCCTCCGTTACGTCGGCATAGTTCGCGCCGAGAGCCTTCTTCAATATCGCCGAGATCCCCTTGTCCAGCCACACCAGCGGCGCAAGCAAGACCTTTGCGGCCTTATGCTCATTATTTCCTTCGTTGTTGGTACTTCGACTGCCGTCAGTTTCCATATGATCCTCCACAAATCAAGTATTTTGTGCGGTTTTCCCGCCGAAGGGGGGGAAACCGCACAAAAAGCTTCATCAGTCAAGATATCCGACGATATAGCTTGACTGTTCTTCTAAAAGTTCTGTGAGATTTTCACATTCGTTTGTGTTCATAGTGTTACCCCCATGTTTTCATGATTTTCGCCAAATCCGAGCGACTTGTAAAGCGGTCTGCCGCTTTCCGTAGCGTCAAGCGACACATATGATATGCCGCGCCGCTTTGCTTCCTCTAAAATAAAGCTCAGCATTTCGCGAGCGATACCGCGCCTGCGATATTTCTTGCGCACATACACGTTCATTATATGAGCGCGTTTTCCATACGGATGATCAACCGTAGGCATAAGCGTAATATAACATATCGTTGCGCAGCCTATTGGAGTTTGCGCATCAAACGCGAGAACTGTAGTCTGATCTCCGCTTTTGAAAAAATCCTCAGTCAAATCGGAAAATTCGCCCTCGAAGCTTCCCTCATCACGCTCATAAATTATTCCGAGCATTTCGCGCCGCAATTCAAGCGCCATCGGAATAAGCTCCGTATTGACCTTTTCAATTCTTGCCATTAAAGAACAACCTCTCCCCGTTCTCCCGCGCGGTCTCGATCATTTCCTCCGCGGAAACTCCCTTGATCTCCGCCATTTTCGCAGCGGTGAACGCGATCATCGAGCTGTCGCAGCGTTCGCCCCTGTGCGGGACGGGTGCCATATACGGGCAATCCGTTTCAAGCAGCAGCCTGTCGATCGGCACCTCCGCGCAAGCCGCCCACGCCTTTTTTGAGTTCTTAAAGGTCAGCACTCCCGTAAATCCGATATACATTCCGAGCTTCACGATCTCGCGCGCGGTCTCTGCGCTGCCCGAAAAGCAATGCAGTACCCCGCGCGGCTTGTATTCCTTCAGTATTTCCAGAGTATCGCCCGACGCGTCGCGCGAATGTATAATAACCGGCTTATCGTGTTTTGCGGCTATCTCAAGCTGCCGCCGGAATATCCGCTGCTGAACGTCTTTCGGCGGTTCGGGATAATGATAATCAAGCCCGATCTCGCCGAGCGCGGCGACCTTTTTGTGAGCCAGCAGCTGTTCAAGCTCCGTTTCCCAATCCTCCGAGACCTCGGCGGCGTGCTCCGGGTGTATCCCGGCTGCCGCCCATACGTATGAATAACGCTCCGCGAGAGCGGTCTCCTCTTTGCTTGACTCAATATCACAGCCGACAGCGAGAACGCGTTCAACGCCTTTTCGCGGCAGCTCCTCAAGCAGCGGATCAAGATCGTCTCCGAAGTCCTCTTTCATGTAATGCGCGTGTGTATCAAATATCGCCATTATGCCGCTCCGCCGAAGTACGCTTCCATAACCATCTGCTTGGTCTCATAGCTTTCAAGCGGCAGCCGTCCGCGTCCGCCGAACAGCTGTTCTGTATCGTTGAACGCTCCCAGGAACGAGCGCTCTAACATCAGCATACGGTTCCCTTCCTCGATATTCACGCTGTCAAAGAACATCAGCATACGCGCCGCTGTTTCGTCAGGCTGCCAGTATTCGGCGGTGTTTTCCTCGGCAGCGGTGCTCCCGTAAAGCTGACGTAGCTGAGACAGAAGCTCCTCGGCGTACATTTTCGCGCCGACGCTCGGAACGTTTCCGGATATCACCTCGCCCTGCTTCACCAGCATCGCGCGGATTATGTGACTTATGCCCTTGGTCATAAGAACCTCGTGTTCCGGGGCTTCCTGCTCATCAACGCTGTCTACGGCGCGGTCGGAATTCTCGCGCTGCAAAAGATTGTTATCGGAATTCTGCTTTTGCGCGGATTTCTTTGTATATGCGGGCGTGAAAGCCGCCTCTGACTTTACAAAGCTGTCCGTATGCTCGGCGGCAAGCGTGGAAGTCTTTGTTTCCGTGCGCTGAGCAACAGATTTTGTTAGTGTTGTCTGATTCACCGAGCCTATGTCGGCTATTCTGGATATATCCATAAAACGATCCCCCCTTATTTTAATTTGCAATTCGCGAACCGGCGAGCAAAGCTCGCCTAGCCGAGCGTGAAATGCTCACTTCACTTCGCTGTCGCTTCGTTCCGTTACGCTTTCACACTCGCTTTCGCAAATTGCCCGCATCTTTATAATGTTGTCCTTGGCATAAGAGCCTTTGCCGCGTGTTTATAACGCCGCTCTTGTCGAAATCCACAAAGGCTGTGAATTGCTTTAAACATTATCACAGCCGTGATCGTCCATGCCCTCCGCGTGAATGATATCTCTGCCTCTTATATTGTATTTATCGCGCTGAACGTCGACCTGCTGTTCAAGCAGATCCATAAATTCGCGCGGTCTTTTTATGGAAAGCACCTCTTTTACGGGGGTATCCACATCGCGGCAGTTGATGATAACCGTGCCCAGACCGAACATTCTCTGTCCCAGCGTCCTTCTGAGACTCTTGTCCACGATACGGTACAGCTCCACCTCGTCCTCGACCACAGTGAAAAAGCCCTTTCTTGTGATCAGCTTCTTTTCCGTGAGAATATATCTCGTGAACGACCATGGCAGACCAAGAAAGGTTCTCTTTTTGTCTGTCCACAGCTGTCCCGCAACAGGCTTTGCCATGATCATTACCTCCTTTTTAAAAGAATTTCAAAATTCTCAATTGGCGGCACGCTACACTTCGCGCAAGCGCTCCGTTCCGCTTAGCCGTCAATTGAGAACCGGAAGAAAAAATTTTTTTGCTGTTTGATAAAATTTTTTCTTCCTTTTTGAAATTCACTGTCCTATCGTGCGTTTATCTTTGCGTCAGAGCCTTTACTTCGCGTTTATTGTGCTGCTCTTAGCTTTGGCGTATGTGTCGTGCCGACTTTATCTTACCGTGCTTCCGTTGGGAACGTCGTTGTCCAGGAACAGCACCCTTACATCGTCGTCGCCCGCGTCACACGCGAGTATCATACCCTCCGAGATCTCGCCGCGCAGCTTTGCGGGAGCGAGATTCGCCACAAACACTATCTTCTTTCCGACAAGCTCCTCGGGCTTATACCACTTTGCTATGCCCGACACGATCTGTCTGCCGTTTCTGCCGTCGTCGACAGTGAGCTTGAGCAGCTTATCCGCCTTGGGTACCTTCTCGCAGGCGGTGATCTCGCCCGTTCTCAGCTTTACCTCGGAGAACTGATCAATTGTGATCACGTTCGCGCCGTCAAGATCCTTGTCCTCGCGGAACGCCTTCTTCGGAGCGAGTATCGCGTTCATCTCGTCGATCTCCTTCTCCACGTCTATTCTCGGGAACAGCACCGCGCCCTTGCATACGGTGACGTTTTCGGGCAGCTTTCCGAACTCTCCCAGAGTATCATATGCGGTAAGCTCCTCCGCCGCGCCGATCTGTCTCCATACCTCGGGCATGGTGTTCGGCATAAAAGGATACAGCAGCCCGGAGCATATTCTTATGCTTTCCAGCAGGTTATAGAGAACGCTTGCCAGCCGCGCCTTCTTTTCCTCGGACTTTCCGAGAACCCACGGCTCTGTTTCGTCAATATACTTGTTCGCTCTGGAAACGACCTTGAAGATCTCCTCCAGCGCCTTTGAGAGCTGTGCCTCTCCGATCAGCGGAGTTACCGTTTCGCGCAGCGCCTTTGCCGGTCCGATAAGCTCGTCATCGAGCGGCTCCGGCTGACGGTCACCCGGAAGAGTGCCGCCGAAATATTTGTCAGCCATTGCTACGGTTCTTGAAACCAGATTTCCGAGGTCGTTCGCGAGATCGGAGTTTATACGGTTTATCATTATCTCGTTGGAGAAGTTGCTGTCCGAGCCGTAGGGCATATCACGCAGTATCTGGTATCTCACCGCGTCCGCGCCGTAGCGTTCCGCGAGAATGAACGGATCTATAACGTTTCCGACGGACTTTGCCATCTTCTGTCCGTTGAAGTTGATCCAGCCGTGACCGTACAGCTTCTTAGGAAGCGGCAGCTCCAGCATCATCAGAATAGCGGGCCACACGATGGAGTGGAACCGCACTATTTCCTTGGCGGTCATGTGCATATCCGCGGGCCAGTATCTTTCAAAATCGTCATACTCGTCGTTGTCGTAGCCCAGAGCGCTTATATAGTTCGTCAGCGCGTCTACCCATACATAAACGACATGACCGGGATCGAAGTCCACGGGAATTCCCCAGGTGAACGACGTTCTCGAAACGCACAGATCGTCAAGTCCGGGCTTGATGAAGTTGTTGATCATTTCGTTGACGCGGCTCTTCGGTGAAAGATAGTCGGTCTCGGTGAGGAATTTCTCGATCTTGTCCGCAAAATCCGACAGCTTGAGGAAGTATGCTTCCTCGTGAGCATCGATAACGTCGCGTCCGCAGTCGGGGCACTTGCCGTCCTTTAGCTGGGATTCCGTCCAGAAGCTCTCGCAGGGAGTGCAGTACTTTCCGACATACTGTCCCTTGTAGATGAAGCCCTTGTCATGCAGCTTTCTGAACACCGACTGTACGGTCTTGATGTGATAGTCGTCCGTGGTGCGGATATAGCGGTCATAGCTTACAT
>JAIEDJ010000265.1 GCA_029068025.1 Oscillospiraceae bacterium
ATTATAAATGAGTGAACAGCAAAGAACTTTATAAAAAGCTGCTTTTGTTCGCCGTAAGCGTCGATCCTTTTCGTATGCTTTTTTACAAGCCTTCCGAAAATAAAGATCTGAAAAACGGTAAACACGACTGCCGACAACAGAAAATTTATCACCGATACAAACGGCGGATATTCGATGATCCCGATCCGCAGAATATTGATCCCCGCCGCCGTCCATACAAGACACGCGATCATCAGCAGCGTACTGTTTCTGACCATAAACTTCACCGTCCGTTATACGCGCATATCCAGCATTGAGAGCATTATCCCCGCGGAACCGAAGCGGCGGAAAAAGTCGTTGAGCCGCTCCTTGGTCTCGGGAGTTTCCACTATCCTGTCCGCGTAGGACAGCATCTGATACATCATAAAAAACATTGCCCTCACCGCGATATCCTCGCCTGATTGAAAGTACGTATCGAAATTTTTCGCGGCAGCCTTCAGCTCTGTGATCTTCGGTATCAGCACCTTCGGAACCTTCGATTCATCGGAAGTGATCTCCGCAAACGCCTTTGCGGAATCCAGCAGCTTATTGTCAAGCTCCGTTTCGATCTGAACCATCGAGAGCCGTCCGCTTTCGCAAAGCTCACGCAGATTTCGGCTCGCCTTTATGTAAATGTCACCCCAGATCGGTTCTACGGTAAGCGGCGCGTGCTTCAGCTCCTCCTTATGGACGGGATGATCTGTGTTCTGTCTTGGCGCTGCCGCTTGATTTGAGGGATCTGTCTGAGCCCGTGTTCCCGCAAGAGGAGCGCTGTCCCTGCGCGTTATCTCGGGCTGTCGGAAAAGCGGGGAGTTGTCATTGTTCCTGATCTCTGGAGAGCTGTATAAAGGAACCCGCTCTCTTTGCGCCGTCTCATGTGAGCGAACGGGCGCTGCCGGCTTAGGAATAGGAGCGTTTATCTCGTTAAGAGACTGCGTCAGAAACGACAGCGTTTCCTCCGGCGACATATTTTGTATGCGGATACGCTCCGCGGTCTCGTTATCATCATAGAGATCATTTCGATAGTGTTGATCACGCGAATGATCCGCCTGACTATATTGTTGAGCGGCTTCGTTATTTTCCGTGCTTCTTTCGATGACCGTTGTTCTCATTCCCGATGACTGCGGCAAAACTGTTTCCGTGATGACGGGAGCGCGGTCTTCAAAATCTATATCCACAAATTCTTCTTGGCGGCGAAAAGCAGGCGGTATTTCTCTGTCAAGATCATTTAAAGCGTTTTCGCGCGGTCGATCCTCAATGGTGCTTATTTGCCGCTTGTCGGAATGATCGGCGGCTCGCTCGTTAAACTCGGAAGGTATGCTGCGAACGGTTGACTGCTTGTCCGAATCGGCAGCGATGCCGTGTCGGTTTGGCATGCCCGAGTATTGCGGAAGGATCCCCGTATTTTGAGGGAGTTTTCCCGAATTCGGAGGTACTTTCCTCATATTTGGGGGCGAGAGCTCACGGTTTTGCGGAGCAGACTCCTCTTTTTTTGGTGTGTCCGTTTTTTCGGAAACCTCAGCCTTATTTTCCGTTCCTTCTCCGCGTAATCCGTCCAGCAATCTTTTGAGCTCAGACTTGTCCAGAGAAAAATCGCTGACCCTGATCTCCTTATCCGAAGACGCGTCCGCATACATATTATATATGACCGACAGCTCGTCCGCGAAGAAATCTTCAAAGCTGCTTATGATCTGTACGCTTTTGATCTTCTTATAGAATATCTCGATCGGCTCTCCGTCGAAATTTATCAGAACACTGTCTTCCGAAAACGCGATCCCGCGCGTCCCGTTCTGTCCCTGCGACGTGTCGATAAATCCGAGCAGACCGCCGTTATCCGCAAAACAGCAAACGCTGTTTTCGTTATATCCCGCGCTGATCCTGCGGCAGCGTTCCGTTATATTTTGCCGCGTCATAGCGGTCACTCCCCCTTGTAGGCAAGCAGCTGGTGCTTGGTATTCCAGAGCTTCTGCGACAGATCGACATAATATCTGTGCGGATTTTCAAACCTGAGAACCGTTTCCCAGAGCGTGTTCATCTGTTCGGCACAATAGCTCTTTATTTCGTCGATCTTCGGCGGCTGATATACGCGCTTTCCATTGGCGAATATCTGAACCTGAAGCTCCTTTGCGGTGAAGTCAGTCACAGTCTTGCGCTTCCATGTATAATCGGGATCGAACAGCTCCAGCGGCTGCGTTTCGTCGATCTTTTCATCATGCAGGCAGATAAGATCCGCTTCCGCCTTGCCCGTTTTATTGTCGAAGATCCTGTAGATCTTTTTATAGTGCGGATTTGTGATCTTTATTACGTTCTCGCTGATCTTTATTTTCGGAGTGATAACGCCGTTTTCCTCGGTAGCGCACAGCTTGTAAACGCCGCCGAAAACAGGCTCTGAGCTTGCGGTGATAAGCCGCTCGCCGACGCCGAAGGAATCGATCTTCGCGCCCTGCTTGATCAGATCGCGTATGATATATTCGTCCAGCGAATTCGACGCGATTATTTTGCAGTCGGGATAACCCGCCGCATCCAGCATTTTCCGCGCTTCAATAGACAGATACGCGATATCGCCCGAATCAAGACGGATCCCGACAGGACGCGCTCCAAGCGGCTTTAAGATCTTGTCGAACGCCTTGATCGCGTTCGGAACGCCCGACTTCAGCACGTTGTACGTGTCCACCAGCAGCACCGCGCCATGCGGATAAACGCGGCAGTATTCCTCAAACGCGTCAAGCTCCGAATCGAACATCTGCACCCAACTGTGAGCCATTGTACCTGTCGCGGGGATCCCATACACCTCGTCCGACATTACGCAAGCCGTACCCGAGCAGCCGCCGATATACGCGGCTCTCGCGCCGAGCACCGCTCCCGCCGTGCCCTGCGCCCTGCGCGAGCCGAATTCCGAGATGGCGCGTCCCTCCGCTGCGCGGACTATGCGGCTCGCCTTAGTCGCGATCAGCGACTGATGATTTACCAGAAGCAGCAGCATAGTTTCAATAAGCTGCGCCTGGATAGCGGGAGCGCGCACCGTGATCAGCGGTTCATTCGGGAACACCGGCGTTCCCTCGGGAATAGCGAACACGTCGCCCTCGAACTTGAAATTTTTGAGATATTCAAGAAACTCCTCCGAGAAAATTTTCTTTCCTCTCAGGAATTCGATATCCTCAACTGAAAAACGCAGATTTTCAATATAATCGATCACCTGCTCAAGACCCGCACAGACAGCGTAACCGCCGCCGTCCGGAACTCTGCGGAAAAACAGATCAAAATAAGCGATCCTGTCCGCGTGCTTCGTCTTGAAATAACCATTGCCCATAGTGAGCTGATAAAAATCGCAAAGCATGGTATAGTTCATATCATTCATTATTTTTCTCCTTTTTTAATTTGCAATTCGCGAATTGCCTGCGTTTATCACGCGTTTTTCAAACGGTTTGCATTCACTCTTAAAGGTCATAATATCGCAAACGCCTTAAAATATCAATGCCGCTAAGAATATTTCCAACACGATACCGAGAATCGCAAACACCACGGCGTTAATCCGAGATGCCGGAAGGATCAGAAACTCCTCGGGTATGCGGGTGCTGAAGACCAGCCTTTATG
>JAIEDJ010000266.1 GCA_029068025.1 Oscillospiraceae bacterium
GCTCCTGTGTCATTCCAAGCTCCTCACGGCGCTGTTTTATCCGCTTGCCGACCCGCTTGTCTATCATTGTATCACCCCGTTTATACTATCGCTTATACATAGTATAAATCTAAAATGCTTGGATTAACAGTAACGCTAATACATTTTGTGTGTGTTTAAGATTTGGTTTTGAATGTGAAAAAATTCAGACTGTAGAAAAAGTTAATTTTTCGGGATTCCAAAGGGCGAAGCCCTTTGGTGGGGCGCGGGGCGAAGCCCCGCAATCCTCTCCCCCCTCTCCCCGAGAGGGGTTTTTATACAAGCTGAAAATTTTTGCAGCAATTTTGGATTTGTTGTGTATATGTAATTGAAGGGCAAGATACTTGACACTTATACCTCTTGGAGTTTATAATAAAAAGAGGGATAGGTATTGCTGCGCAGCAACGAATTTTGCTTTTTCTTTCATTAACAAAAGTATTCTTCCTTTGCGTGAAGGAGCGGGATATTGTACAAACCACGCTCGAAAATATCAGCGGCGACTCGCCGCCGGGGGGATGACATTTGACCGACAGGGAATTAATAAACGCCATGGCGGCGGGCGACGAGAGCGCTCTTTATAAGCTCTCGGGCGCGTATTCGGCATACGTGTGTACGGTCATTCGCAACTTCTCGGGCGGAATGCTTTCCGTGCAGGATACAGAGGAGCTTTGCAGCGACGTTTTCTTTAATCTCTGGCAGCACCGAGACAGGCTTGATGAAGATATCGGGCTCAAGCCTTATCTGTCGGTGTGCGCGAGAAACGCGGCTAAAAACAGGCTGAGATCACTTAAACAGCCGCATGAGAACATAGACGAGCTTGAGATTGCTTCAAGCATCGACATCGAGCGAGCCGCAGAGCTTAACGCGATGATGAGATGTCTTGACAGGGCGCTCGCGGAGCTGTCGGACGAAGACCGCGCGGTATTTCTGCGGTACTTCTTCTACGGCGAAAAGACCGCCGCCATCGCAAGGGCGGAGGGGCTGGGCGAGAGCACCGTGCGCTCCAAGCTGTCGCGTACCAAGAGAAAGCTCAAGGAATATCTGGAACGGAGGGGGTTTGACCATGTTTAATGATTTTTTTGACAAGCACATACCCGAGACTATGGAGCTTCCTTCGGCTGAAAGTGCCGCGAGGATAGATCCAATGCTTCGGGAGAAAATGAACGAAATTCGGGAGGAAAAGCCTATGAAAAAGAAGACTATCAAGAGCTTTATACTGATCGCGGCAGCCGCTGTTCTGACGGCAACCGCGCTGATATTCTCGGCGACAGCTGACTACAACGGCGATGAAAAGTATGTCGTCAGGATCAACAACAAGAGGGCGGACGCGGAGGTCTACACGTATGAGAATGGCAGGGTCAAGCTTGGCATTGTCTCTTATGAGGTGCCGTGTGAGATGCTTATTGACAGAAACGGAAAGCCTGTTACTGAGGACAGCGGTATTGACAGACGTGAATTTCATTACGATTTGCACATTTACGCCTCTGAGGATCCGAATGAACAGGTGTGGGATCCCGAAACAGGAGTTAAAATGGTATCAGGCGGCGGTGGAGGTTACGAGATGTATATCGGCGACGCAATGCCGATATCGGTTCCAAGTGGTTTCAACGGCACAAATACGCTTGAGTTTCCGGTTGTTTTGAATCGTTACTACGACGAAAAGAAAGCGAAGGAATTCTGGGAAAACTATTGGAAGGATCCCGAGGAGGGAGCCCGGAAGTGGGTGGAGTCTTGGGGGAACTCCTATCAGAAAGAGGAGCTGAGCGAGGCAGAAATTCTGAAAAAGTGTATCAGCAAGCATTTCAACGAATATATGACCGAAGCCGAGAAAAACGGCGTACTTGAATATATCGATCAGACTTTCGGCGAGGAGTCGGCGGAGTAACAGCACACCAGTCCAAATCAACATTTTAATGGTGCAGGAGAAATTTCAAAAAGCAAGTGCCGAAGCGCAACGGAGCGCCAAAGGCGCGGAGTGAGCATTCGGCGCTTGGCTAGTGCGGCGCGAAGCGCCGCACGGTTTTGAAATTTCTTTTAGATAACTTGCCTCTCGTCAACATTGTAAAGGTAGCCAAGATCAACATGACAAAATAGCCGAGAACAACATTTTAAAGGCTTATCTGCAAACTGAGCGGACAATTGGTAAATATCAATTGTCCGTTTTCTTTTTTGTTGACATTCGACAAAATCTGTGATATAATTATTTTTAGGGGAATATATTTATAATACTGTTTATTTAAGGGGGAAATTTTATGTGCGGAATCGTTGGTTATATCGGTGCGCGGGACTGCACCGAGGTTCTTATGGACGGACTTGAAAAGCTGGAGTACCGCGGGTATGACAGCGCGGGTATCGCGGTGTTTGAAAACAATGACATCAAGACAGTCAAAACGCGCGGCAAGCTAAAGGCTATGACCGAGAAGCTCGAACGCGAGGGGAAGCCGCTCGGTCACTGCGGTATCGGGCATACGCGCTGGGCAACTCACGGAGAGCCGTCGGATATCAACTCGCACCCGCATTCAAACGGGCGCGTTACCATAGTTCACAACGGGATCATCGAGAATTACGTTCAATTGAAGGAGTTTCTGACCGAAAAGGGATACACCTTCGCGTCGCAGACCGACAGCGAGGTCGTGGCTTGTCTGCTGGACTATTATTACGCCGAGCGCAATCCGCTCAAGGCTATCATGGAAACGGTAAAGGAGCTTGAGGGCGCGTATGCGCTGGGGATAATTTTCAAGGATTTCCCAGACAGGGTATACGCTACGCGCAAGCAGAGCCCGCTGATCGTTGGCGTGGGGCAGGGAGAGTATTTTATCGGCTCGGATATCCCCGCGTTTCTGAAATATACAAAGGATTATGTTCTTCTGAACGACGACGAGATCGCTTGTATGGATGTCGGCGGGGTGGAATTTTACGATATTCACGGGATCTCTGTCAAAAAGGAAGTCCAGGTCGCCGAATGGGATGTGGAGCAGGCGCAGAAATGTGGTTATCAGCACTATATGCTTAAGGAAATACACGAGCAGCCCGCGGTCGTTAATAAAACTCTGGAGCTTTTCACGAAAAACGGCGTTCCCGACTTCGAGGGTATAGGGCTGACGGATGAACTGCTTCGCGGAGTGTCCCGGGTGTTCGTGGTGGCGTGCGGAACGGCTATGCACGCGGGGATCGTGGCAAGATACGCTATCGAGAAGCTGGCGCGTGTTCCAGTAAGTGTTGAGGTGGCGAGCGAATTCCGCTATATGGATCCGATACTCAACGAGAATGATCTTGTTATCGTGGTCTCACAATCGGGCGAGACCGCCGATACAAAGGCGGGGCTGGAGCTTGCGAAGTCGCGCGGCGCAAAGACGCTGGCGGTGGTGAATGTCAAGTATTCGGCTATAGCGAGGGAAGCGGACATATGTCTTCACACGCCGGCGGGGCCCGAGATCGCGGTTGCGAGCACGAAGGCGTATTCGGTGCAGATCACTGCGCTGTATCTGATCGCGTTCCGCTTTGCTTACGCGAGGGGGATAATCCTTGAGGAAGAGCTGAAACGGCTGACGGCGCAGCTTTGCAACGCGCCCGCGGCTATTGAAAACGTGCTGGCGCACAATGATGAGTGTCAGTTTATCGCGTCACAGCTTGTCAATGATGAGACGCTGTTCTTTATCGGGCGCGGTTTTGACTACGCGCTGTCGCTGGAGGCTTCACTCAAGCTCAAGGAGATCACTTACATTCATTCGGAGGCGTATGCGGCGGGTGAGCTCAAGCACGGGACTATCTCGCTGATCGAGGACAACGTTCCCGTGATCACGGTGGCGACACAGAAGAACGTTCTGGCGAAGACGGTTTCCAATATGGAGGAGGTCAAGGCGCGCGGGGCTAGGATCATAGCCGTGTGCCGCAAGGGGACGGAGTTCGCGCCCGGGACGGTGGATATAAAGCTGGACATTGACGCGGATATGGACGATATACTTGTTCCGCTGCCGACAGTGTGTGCGCTGCAGCTTATTGCGTATTATACGAGCGTGCTGAGGGGTATAGATCCGGATAAGCCGAGGAATCTTGCGAAATCGGTCACGACAGAGTGATATATAATATCGGAGCGGTACGCTTGTGAGAGTGTCCCGCTCTTTTCTTTAAAATATTTTGTGGGGTACTTGATTTTTTTAACAAGATATGGTATAATTAAAATGTATCTTTGTTTGATTATTAAAAATGCAGCTTTCCGCAATAGCGGAGGCTGTGAAGCGAAGCAGAACAGCCTCCGCTTGATAGGACAAACGCGGCGTTTGTCCGGTGCGGAAGCTGCAAAATTAGATAGGTGATAAAAATGGCAAAAGAATCCAATTATAATGACCTCAAGGCTCTCAAGGGTCCTGATCAAGTGCGCCTGCGTCCTGCCGTCATCTTCGGCTCGGACAGTATCGATGGCTGCCGTCACTCCGTATTTGAGATAATCTCAAACTCCATCGACGAGGCTCGCGAGGGGTTCGGAAATAAGATAATCATTACCCTCCACAGCGATAAGTCCATCACTGTCGAGGACTTCGGGCGCGGTATTCCCATCGACTTCAACAAGACCGAGGATAAGTATAACTGGGAGCTGGCGTTCTGCAACCTCTACGCGGGCGGCAAGTTCGACAACAACAGCGGCGAAAACTATTCCTTCGCGCTCGGTCTGAACGGTCTGGGTCTTTGCGCTACTCAATTCGCATCCGAATATATGGATGTGGAGAGCTGCAACGGTACCTGGCGCTATTCGCTGCGCTTTGAAAAAGGCTTCAACGTTACCGACAACGAAAAGGGCTTCATTAAGTCCAAGGCAAAGGAAACGGGAACGAAAATACACTGGAAGCCCGATCTTGAGGTGTTCACCGATATCGACGTGGGCACGGAGTATCTTGACGATATGCTGCGCAGACAGGCTGTCGTCAACGGCGGTATAGAGTTTTTGCGGATCGTTGAAAATGAAGACGGATCCGCTGATGAAAAGATCTTCAGCTACGCGGACGGTATTTTCGATTATCTGAAAGAAGTCGCCGGAGACAAAGCGCTGACTACTCCCCAGTACTGGCAGACTCAGAAGCAGGGACGCGACCGCGAGGACAAGGACGAATACAAGCTCAAGATGAACGTGGCATTTGTGTTCAGCAAGGAGCTGCATTTTGTGGAGCATTATCACAACTCCTCGTGGCTGGAGCACGGCGGTTCGCCCGACGACGCTATGAAACGCGCGTTTTTATCTCAGATAGACGGTTATCTCAAGACCAACAACAAGTATAACAAGGGCGAAAAGTCCGTTAAATGGGACGATATCTCGGACTGCCTGATATTTATCTCGTCCAACTTTTCTACGCAGGCCAGCTACGCCAACCAGACAAAGAAGGCGGTCACTAACGCGTTCATTAAGGACGCTATGACCGATTGGCTGAAGCATCAGCTTGAGGTATATTTCCTTGAAAATCCCGACGAGGCGGTCAAGATCGCGGAGCGGGTCCTCGTCAACAAGCGTTCGCGCGAGAACGCCGAGAAGGTGCGGTCTACGAGTATCGCGAGCCTTACCGCGAAGATCGATCTTACCAACCGTATCGACAAGTTTGTTGACTGCCGCAGCAAGGATATCACGCGGCGTGAGGTCTATATCGTGGAGGGTGATTCGGCGCTCGGTTCGGTAAAGCTGGCGCGTGACGCGGAATTTCAGGCGGTAATTCCCGTGCGCGGAAAGATCCTAAACTGTTTAAAGGCGAGCTACGATAAGATATTCAAGAGCGAGATCATCACTAATCTTATCAAGGTGCTTGGGTGCGGCGTCGAGGTCAAGTCCAAGGCTAACAAG
This sequence comes from Oscillospiraceae bacterium, assembly GCA_029068025.1. GTDB lineage: Bacteria > Bacillota > Clostridia > Oscillospirales > Ruminococcaceae > CAG-115. Next base: position 5,846 of record JAIEDJ010000266.1, read on the forward strand.
AACCTGAACTCGTTCAGCCTCGATAATCTGCGGTGGAACAAGGTCGTTATCTGCACCGATGCGGACTATGACGGGTTCCAGATCCGCACGCTTATTCTGACAATGATACAGGAGCTTTGTCCTACGCTTATCGAGCGCGGGTACGTTTATATCGCGGAGTCGCCGCTGTATGAGATCAACACCAAGGACAAGACCTATTTCGCGTACACCGAGAACGAGAAAACAAAAATACTCGGTCTGATCGGCGAGAAAAAGTATACAATACAGCGCTCTAAAGGTCTTGGCGAGAACGATCCGGATATGATGTCGCTTACCACTATGAATCCCGACACGCGGCGGCTCATAAAGGTAACTCCCACGGACGCGGAAGCCACTAAGACGATGTTTGATGTTCTGCTCGGAGATGATCTCGCGGGGCGCAAGGAATTTATTCGCGAGAACGGCAGCAAGTATCTTGAGGCTGCCGATATAATGTAACCCTGATGTGGGGGACTCCGTCCCCCACACCCC
>JAIEDJ010000267.1 GCA_029068025.1 Oscillospiraceae bacterium
CCTCATACCGTCCGCGTTATACGGGGCGCCAAGAAATGCTTCAATGTCGGGATGATAGCCGTGCTTTTTATAGAATACAGCCGCATTAACATTTTGTTTAAACGCCCAGATCACAATATCTGAATAACCAAGGCTGTGGGCGTGTTCTTCCGCAAATTCCAACAAGCACCTGCCTATTCCCCTGTCTTGAAACTCCCGGTGAATATAAAGTCTCCAGATTTCAAAGGAATTTGGACAGTCGCGCTCTCCCGTTTTCCCGAATGAGATCATTCCAAGCACTTGACCGTTTTCCTCGAAAACATATTCCGACAGCCGCCCGGATTTAAAATCATCAATAAGCTGACGTTCGCGTTCATCACAACCCGATTCCGTCAACAGAAGCGGATCAACATACCCCCGGTAGACACATCGCCAATTGTCGTTAACTATATCACACACGATCTTATAATCGCTTTGTTCAATTTTTCTAATCATTATGTTAATCAGTGAAACCTCGTTACAAACCAGATAGCATCCTCTTCCCTTGCAGAAAATTCCTTACCGTTAAGATATTCCAATGCTCCCGCGTCCGTTGTGAACTTAAACACCAGCTTATATGAGCACAGCGCCTGTGTTTTCACGTGATACCGCTTGTTTACAGCATTGTCGCCGTACTTCCCGTCTCCGAGCAGCGGATGACCGATGTGCGCAAAATGAGCCCGAATCTGGTGAGTGCGTCCGGTAAGAAGGTCTACCTCAACCAGCGACAGCTCCCCGCTGCTTTTCAAAACGCGGTATTTTGTCTTGATCGTAAGAAACCCGTCCTGCCTTTTGTCCGAGATAACAACACGGTTCTCGTCCGCCAGTTTCTTAAGATACGCGGTCATTGTCGCTGCCTCGGGCTTGGGAGTACCGATCACCTCGCAGAGATACAGCTTCTGAATCTCGCGGTCACGCACCTTTTGGTTGAGGATCCGCAGTGCCTCAGCGTTCTTCGCGGCGATAACGATGCCGCTCGTATTGCGGTCGATACGGTTGACCAACGCGGGAACAAAGCTGTTCTCACGCTCGGGAACATATTCCCCCTTTTGATAAAGATAGCTCAGCACACGGTTTATCAATGTATCGACGCTGTTGTCGTTATCCTCGTGAACCACCAGCCCCGCAGGCTTATCGATAAGCAGTATATTATCGTCCTCATATATCACGTTTATTTCCGCGGAAATATCGGAAAGCTCGAATTCGCGGCTTATCGGCTCCTTTGCAAGCAGCTCGTCGCTCAGATAAAACCGCAGCACATCGCCTTCTTTGAGAATAACGTTCGGCTCGGCTTTTGCGCCGTTTAATTTAATGCGCTTCTTGCGCATAAGCTTGCACACCAGCGAGCTTTTCAAATTCGGATACGCCTTCGACAAAAAACGGTCGGCGCGCTGCTCCGCGTCGTTCTTTTTGATCGTGATCTCGGTCATATTTTCCTCATTTCATTCTGTGCCATTTCAGCCAATGCCGGTACGCTTCCTTCCAAGTGCGGAATCTTTTACGTTCCCATTCAAATTCGCTGTCAGTTTTATCGAACCACTTGCGCCGAAACTGCTCCGCGGTGTAGAATCTCTCCTTCTGCCGCCAATCGCAGATATCCCAGCTGCTGTAATACTTCTTAAATCCGTTTCCCTTGGTGATACCGCCGCTTCGGCGAACTGCCCTGTTCGCCATCCGCTTTCCGAATTTGCTGTTGGATTCCTTGAATACTGTAAATTTCTTATAGCTTCTGCTCATTTTTAGCACCTTTATTCCGAAAACGATAAACTAAAAGCAATATTATACATAATAACGCCATCAACGCGGCACACACTATACTGCTTACAAGCTCATCCGCGCCGACAAAAAACCAATGCTCTCTGCCTTCATCATTAAGCCCGAACACCGAGATCTCCGTCCAATCCCATGCGGCATGAAAGCCGATACACGCCCACAGACTGCCCGTCACTTCCCGAAGCAGCGAAAAGAAAAAACCCCCGGCGATCAGATAGATCAGCGAAACAACACTGTAAGCTGAATTCACCAAGTGAACCGCCGCAAAAAGCAGCGCCGTCACAACTATTCCAAGCGCTTTGCGTTCTCCGAAAAGCCCCTGATAAAATCCGCGGAACAGCACCTCCTCGGACAATCCGACGCTTGCGTAAATAACGATCCCGCACAGCACCGCCGTCAAAGCTGACGTTCCGTCCAAAAAGACCGTTATCCGCGAATTATCAACAGCGCAAATGATCATGATATCAACAAAGACCGCCGCCGCTCCGCCGATAAAACCGATCCCGAGCTTCGCCGCCGCCTTTCCGCAAGCCTCGTTCAATCCGAGCATATCGAATGTTACGATTTTTTTCTTCACAAGAAATATAACGATCCCAATCACCATACCGATAGACAACGCGCTTTGCAAGGCGTGACCAAGACTGCTGCCCATTGTATTATTGACCATATCCGGAAACCCCGATCTGAAATCGAAGATCAGACAAGCCGCCAGCATCGACACGACCGAGACAACGACAAAGATCAAAAGCGCTGCCGCAATTTTAGCAATGGTTTTCAAAAGCGTTTTGATCATTAATGCTCTCCTTTTCCATGTGAGATAAGCCTTTTAATGTAAATAATATAGAACACCAGCGAGATCCCGCCTGAGATCGTCCACCCCACAGGCCATGACAGCCAGATACCCGTTGCGCCGTATGCGGGACATAAGATAAACGCGAACGCCACGCGCAGTATCAGGTCGCTGAACGTAGTGATCATAAACGCGATCACACGCCGCCCTCCGCGAAGTATCGCGTCCGCCGAGAGCTTCAGCGCGACCGCGAAATAAAACGGCGACACGACCTGAAGGAAATGCACGCCTGCGTCCGCCGCGGCGGCCGTGTTCCCGTTGCTCTTATCCATAAACAAATATATAAGCGATTTTGAGAATATCACATAGCAAAGCGAAAACGCTGCGCCTATTCCCACAGCGAGTATCGCCCCGACCTTGAAGCCCTTTTTAACGCGCGGAAACTCCTCCGCGCCGATATTCTGCGCCGTAAAGCTCGAGACCGAGCTTCCGACCGTCGAAAAGCAGGTCACAGCGAAGGTGTTCAGCTTGATAGCGGACGCGTACCCCGCCACCACGTCGGTGCCGCATCCGTTGACAAGGCTCTGTATAAACAGCTGCCCCACCGAAACAAAGCTCTGCTGCAAAATGCTGGGAACGGAAAGCGACGCTATCTTCCCGAGCGTTTTCCACTCAAAGTATCCAAACCTTTCACTTTTGATCGCCGATATTCTCCGCAGGAGCACGACAAACGCCAATATTGAACAGATCCCCTGACACAAAAACGTTGCCCACGCCGTGCCGGCAACGCCCATCTTGAACACCGCCACAAACAGCAGATCCAGTCCGATGTTTCCTAGCGAGGAAGCGATAAGAAAGTACAGCGGCGTTTTAGAGTCCCCCAGTGCCGTGAAGATACCCGTGCAGATATTGTAAACGAACAGAAACAGCAGCCCGAAAACGTAGATATTAAGGTATATCTGCGAATCTCCCATAATATCCGCGTCTGTTTTCAGCAGCCGCAGAAACACTCCGCTTGTAAAGAACCCGACCACGGTCAGCACTGCGGCAAGAACCGATGTGGATATCAGCGAGGTAAAAACCGCCGTTTTCATCTTTGAATAGTCCTTTGCACCGAACAGCGTCGAGATGATGACCGAGCAGCCGACATTCATTCCCGTACCTATTGCAAGAAAGATCATAGTGATCGGGTACGATGCGCCGATAGCCGCAAGCGCGTCGTTGCCTATACACTGACCCGCGATAATGCTGTCGGAAATGTTGTACGCCTGCTGAAACGCGACGCTTATCAGCAGCGGCAGCGAAAATTTAAGGAGTATCGGCGTAACAGCGCCCTTGGTCATGTCCTTGAC
>JAIEDJ010000268.1 GCA_029068025.1 Oscillospiraceae bacterium
GGGGAGCGGGGGGAAACCCGTAGGGAGAAGGGGAGGATGCCCGCATTTTTGTCGGATTTTATAAAGTCCTCCCCTTCTCCCGAAGGGTTCTCCCCCCGCACCCGAGCGCGAGTGCAATTCGCAAACGCAAATTAAAAAATACTTTTTCTACATACTGATCGGGGCTTGCCTGTAATAAATACAGACAAGCCCCGATATTTTTTTAATTACTGTTTATCCTCGATATACTTAACGATATCGCCAACGGTCTTGATGTTCTCAACCTCGTCCTCAGGGATCTCAACGGAGAACTCGTCCTCAAGCGCCATAACCAGGTCAACAACATCCAGAGAATCCGCACCGAGATCATCGGTGATGGAAGAAGCCTCGGTAATGCTTTCCTTATCGGCAACGTCCAGCTGATCCGCGATCAGGTCTTTTACTTTTTCAAAAATATCCATGTTAGTCCCTCCAAAATATCCGCTGCGGTTTTGCAGCATTGTCAAATATTATTATAAAACAATCTCACAAAATAATCAATACCCCAAGCAAAAAAAATACGGGTAATAATGCACAAAAATCAGACAACACCGTAAAAAGACCGTACTAAGCGCTTTGCCGTACATATTCCCGAAAAATTTCCGTTATTTTAACCCAAAACTCCATGAAGCACGTCAATATCAGTGCGCTGTTTTGGGCAATCTGACGAAAAACTTGCCGCAAATCTCATAATGCACCTGCCGTCAGTCCTTGCGCGGTTTTGACTTTTACTCAGTAAACATACCGATCTTTCTGAATTTTGCGTAACGATTTTCCGTGAGCGTTTTAATGTCCACAGCTTTAAGACGCGACACAGCGTCCACAAGATACTCGTAAATGCTGTCTGCGGTCTGTTCGGGAGCGTTGTGAGCGCCGCCCTCGGGTTCCTTGATGATCTTGTCGCACACCCCGAACCTGTACAGATCCTCAGCGGTTATCTTGAGGATCTCGCACGCATCCTTCTCCTTTGAGGAATCCTTCCAGAGTATCGAAGCCGCCCCTCTCGGAGAAATAGCGCTGTACAGCGCGTTCTCCAGCATCGCCAGCTCGTCGCAGACCGCCAGCGCCAACGCTCCGCCGCTGCCGCCCTCTCCGAGAACAATAGAGATAACAGGCGTTTTCAGCGTCATGAATTCATAAAGATTTCGTGCGACCGCCTCGCCCTGTCCGCGCTTTTCGGCTTCAATTCCACAGTACGCGCCGGGCGTGTCAACGAGACAGATCACGGGACGGTGAAACTTCTCCGCCTGCTTCGCGAGCCTTAACGCTTTGCGATAACCCTCCGGGTGCGGCATCGAGAAATTGGACTTCTTGTTTTCCTCAAGATTGCGCCCCTTCACCTGCGCGATCACCGTCACCGGCACATCGCTGAGCAGACCGATACCGCCGATGATAGCCGCGTCGTCGCCGAAATACCTGTCGCCGTGAAATTCCATAAACCGCGTAAACATCGCGGGAATATAGTCGTTTACCGTAGGACGGTTCTTATTGTGAACGATCTCCATCCGTTCCCATGCAGTCAGATTGCTCATCGCGCCGTCCCCTCCTTCGGAAATCCGTGCAGTTTAAGTATGCTGCCAAGCCGCTTGCGCATCATTCCGCGCTCTACGATCATATCCACAAATCCGCAGTCAAGCTGAAATTCCGCCGACTGGAAATCATCGGGCAGACGCTGCCGTATGGTATCCTGAATAACGCGCCGTCCCGCAAATCCTATCAGCACCTTCGGCTCGGCGATGATGATATCACCCAGACTGGCAAACGATGCCGTTACACCGCCCGTCGTCGGGTCGGTCATGACCGTGATATACAAGCCGCCCGCGTCGCTGTGACGCTTTACGGCACCGCTGGTCTTTGCCATCTGCATAAGAGAGATGATACCCTCCTGCATTCTCGCGCCGCCCGAGCTTGTGAACATCACCACAGGAAGCTTCTTCTCCGTCGCGTACTCAAACGCGCGTGTGATCTTCTCGCCTACCACGCTTCCCATACTTGCCATCATGAAGTGGCTGTCCATGATCCCGAGCACACAGCGGTATCCGCGGATAGTACACTCTCCCGTGACCACCGCCTCACGCGTGTCGCACAGCTCCTGCATTTTAGCGATCTTGTCCTCATACTTCGGGAATCCGATGGGATTCAGCGATTGAAGCTCGGCGTCCAGTTCCTTAAAGCTGCCCGTATCCGCGGTAAGCTCCAGACGCTCCTGCCAGGTGAGCCGCGCGTGATAGTTGCACTTCGGGCAGACCTTCATTGAGCTGATGAACTCCGCGTTGTACACTACTCCGCCGCAGCGCGGACATTTAAACAGCAGATCCTGCGGGATCTCAACGCCCTTTTCGGGCTGAGAGTGACTGTCGTCGGTAAAACGCGACTTTACGACCTTAAACAAATCCTCTATTGAAGCCATTTCGTCACTCCTCCATTATGTTCGTGCGGTTCAAGAAGCCATTGTCGAACTCACCACGCTCAAAGCTCTCGTTCTTAAGCAGACGAAGCTGAAAATCTATGTTGGTCTCCACGCCGTCAATAATAAATTCCGCAAGCGCCACGCGCATTTTCATGATCGCTTCTTCCCTGTCCATGCCCTTGACCAGCAGCTTCGCGATCATGCTGTCATAATACGGCGGGATCTCATACCCCACATAAGCGGCGCTGTCGATACGCACATTAAACCCGCCGGGCGTGTGGATCGAGCGGATCACGCCCGGTGACGGACGGAAATTGTGCCGCGGATCCTCGGCGTTTATTCTGCACTCGATAGCGTGACCCGTGAGCTTAACATCATCCTGCGTAAACCACAGCTTCTCGCCCGACGCTATACGTATCTGCGCCTTAACCAGATCGATCCCCGTAACAAACTCCGTAACAGGGTGCTCCACCTGAATACGCGTGTTCATCTCCATAAAGTAGAAGTTCCGATCCTTGTCAACAAGGAACTCTATTGTTCCCGCGTTGCGGTATCCGCAGGCATTCGCGGCTTTCACGGCAGCCTCGCCCATTCTCGCGCGGAGATCCTCCGTCATAATGGGGCTTGGACTTTCCTCCAGCACCTTCTGATTGCGCCTTTGAAGAGAACAGTCGCGTTCGCCTAGGTGAACCACGTTCCCGAAATTGTCCGCAAGCAGCTGGATCTCAATATGGCGCGGGTTCACAACAAACTTCTCTATATACAGATCGCCGTTTCCGAAGTTTGCCAGCGCCTCCTGCTGTGCCGACATGAACGCCGCCTCAAGGTCGTCCTCGCTTTCAACAAGCCGGATACCGCGTCCGCCGCCGCCCGCCGTCGCCTTGACCATCACGGGATAACCGATCCCGCGGCACACCCGCTTTGCTTCCTCCACGTCGGGAACTATCCCGTCCGATCCGGGAATAACAGGCACGCCCGCCTCGATCATGGTCTTTCGAGCGTTTGCCTTATCTCCCATCTCGTCCATGCACTCCGGCGTGGGGCCAATAAACGTGATACCGCACGTATCGCACAGCCGCGCGAAATCTGCGTTCTCCGAAAGAAACCCGAATCCCGGATGAATGGCGTTTGCGTGAGTGATCTCGCAAGCCGCAATGATCGACTTCGTGTTAAGATAGCTGTCCTTTGATGGCGCGGAGCCTATGCACACAGCCTCATCGGCGATCTGCGCGTGAAGAGCTGTCCTGTCCGCCGTGGAATACACCGCCACGGTCTTTATCCCAAGCTCGCGACAGGCACGCATAACGCGCAAGGCGATCTCCCCGCGGTTTGCAATCAGAATCTTATTAAACATACTCCACCCCTATTTAAAAAAATTTCAAAATTCGAACTTGACTGCACGCTTCGCGCTGCGCGCTACGCTTAGCAGCCAAGTCCGAACCGGTCGAAAAAATTTTTTTTATTTTGTTAAAATTTTTTCGACA